>JAEEIC010000159.1 GCA_016281165.1 Bacillota bacterium
ATATCCAGGCCAGGGAGGCGGAGGCCTTAAGGCCCCTGCTCGGCGAAAAGCCCGTCTTCAAGAGCTACGGCAATATGAGCTCCGAAGACCTGCAGGCCGTCGCTCACCTGCTCGAAAAGGAGCTGAAGGGCCTGATCGCCCTCTGCTCCGAAAAGGAGCATACCGTGGTGCTGGCCTCCTCCGGAGAGCCCGCCTGCGGCAGGCTGGTCAAGGAGAACGCCCCCATATACAAGGGCAAGGGCGGAGGGAGCCCCAAGCTCGCCCGCGCGATCTTCTCCACCGATGAAGACATGAAGTTCTACTGCGACCTCATTGAAAAGCATCTCCGGTCTTAAGGATCATCCGGGCCGGTCCCTCAGGGGGCCGGTCTTTTTTTGCGTCTTACAGCGATGAAGGCCAAAACGAAGACGGCGGCGCAGCAGGGGATCCAGGCTAAAGATAAGGGGGCGAGCCAGAGCTTTTCATAGGCCCGGCAAAGGCCCGGCAGGGCGCCGAACTTGAGCAGGTACTTCCATATCATGTCGGCCATGCCGAAGGCGAAGGCGGTGTAAAAGGCCGCCCGTCCGCCCGCGCGCAGGGCCGGGTCATCAGTATCTCTGACCAGGGAATAATAAAGGACCATGATGATGACGGGAGGATACACTCCGTCTAGTATGGGTCCCAGCCAGCTCAGTATGCCGGCCAGACCCAGGCTGCCGAAGAGGACGCTGAGCAGGGTGATGGCGAGAGCCCACTGCCTGTAGGAAAAGCGGCCGCACGAGGCTTCGGCGAAGAACTCGGCGCAGCCCGAGGTCATGCCTATGGAGGTGGTGAGAGCCGCCACGTAGAGGGCAGCGCAGAAGAAGAGACCGCCGGTCCTGCCGAAGAGGGCGGTGGCGACCGCCGTGTAGAGAGCCGTGTAGTTCAGGGCGGGAAAGACCGATGCCGCGTGCGCTCCTATCACCATATGGCAGAAGTGGGTGAGAGTGAGGAGGCCGACGCCGGCGAAGCCCACGCGGACCATGTTCCCTGTGAGCCTGCCGTCTTCGATCCCCTTCTCTCTCAGGCTGTTCAGAATGACGGCGCCGAATATCATCGCGCAGAGCACTTCTCCCGTGGCATAGCCCGCAGTGAAGCCGTAGGCGGGGGCGGAGCTCTCGTAGGTCTTGGGACCGATCTCTCCCAGCGGACGGGCGAGGCCTTTGATGATGACCGCGGCAACTATCGATATCAGCAGGGGGAAGAGCACGGAGGAGATCCTGTCCATGACCTTGCCCGGGCTCACGAGTAGGGCGTAGGAAATGGCGTAGAATATGAGCGTGAAGACGATCAGGGGCAGACGGCCCGCGGCGCCGAGCCCGAAGGCCTGGACCACGGAATCCCAGGCGGCGGCGCTCATCCTCGGTATCACGTAGAAGGGACCGTTGACCAGTATCGTCAGGCAGGCGAAATAAAGGCCGAAGCGCTTTCCTCCCAGTTTTTCGGCGAGGACGGTGTAGGTCCTGCCGCTCCTTGCCAAGGCGATGTAGCCGAAGACGACCAGCAGCAGAGCGGTGATGAAGACCCCGCAGAAGGCCGGCATAAGAGAGGTCCCGCTCTCTTTTCCCCAGCTCATGGGCCAGACCATGCTCGAGGCTCCGAAGTGCATGGAGAAGAGGGCGCCGCCGCTCAGGAAGAGAGCGAGGGGCTTAAGATCCCCTTTGCGGTCGATGTCCTTGTTCATATCGTGAGCTCTCCTTAAGGCTTGCCGAAACGTTGAAGTATAAAGATACAAAGTGATTATACTCTTTTCCGCTCTTTTGTAAAACCTGAGGCGCCGCAGGGGTCTGTCCGGTGAAGTTCGGCGCTTGCGGCAAATTTGTTAGCCCGGGCTAATTTTTGCGCGATATAAATATTTGTGCTTGACAGGTTAGCTCAAACTAACTATAATAGCCGTGTAGTTAGCGGGGAGCAACCACTCCCGAGTGTATAAATGAAAGAAGGGAAAGGCAAATGATGCCGCTTGGGTACGCGACGCCCGGTGAAGACAACATCATAAAAAAAGTAGGCGGAAACCCCGAGCTCAAGACCCATCTTGAGAACATGGGCTTCGTCGTGGGCGGAACAGTAAGGGTCGTTTCCGAGATGGCCGGCAATCTGATCGTGGTCGTAAAGGAGACCAGGGTCGCCATCAGCAGGGAAATGGCGCAGAAGATAATGATCTGAAAAGGAGACGGAAATGAAGACACTCAGAGACACAGGTATCGGCGAGACCGTAAAGGTCGTAAAGCTCCACGGCGAAGGGGCCGTAAAGCGCAGGATCATGGACATGGGCATCACCAAAGGCATAGACGTCTATGTGCGCAAGGTCGCTCCCCTGGGAGATCCGATCGAGGTGACGGTGCGCGGCTACGAGCTCAGCATACGCAAGGCCGACGCCGAGATGGTCGAGGTAAAATAGTAAAGGCGGGGCGCGGCCCCTTTATTTTGAGCCGGAGAGTTAGCTTCTGGTAACTCTCCGAAGAAAGGAATCATATATGGATATCAGAATAGCCCTCGCGGGCAACCCGAACAGCGGAAAGACGACCCTGTTCAACGCTCTGACCGGTTCCAACCAGTTCGTCGGCAACTGGCCGGGCGTCACCGTCGAAAAGAAGGAAGGAAAACTCAAAAAACACGACGGCGTCACCATCACCGACCTTCCCGGCATATACTCTCTCTCCCCCTACACCCTCGAAGAGGTCGTGGCCAGAAACTATCTGATCAATGAGCGTCCCGACGCCATACTCAACATAGTCGACGGCACCAACCTGGAGAGGAACCTCTACCTGACAACCCAGCTCACCGAGCTGGGCATCCCCGTGGTCATCGCCATCAACATGATCGACCTGGTCAGGAAGAACGGCGATAAGATCGACACGAAGGAGCTCTCCCGCCAGCTGGGCTGCAGGATCGTCGAGATCTCGGCCCTCAAGGGCGACGGAGTCATGGAGGCCGCCGAAGAGGCCGTAAAGGCCGCCAAAGGCACCAAGACCGTTCCCATGCATACCTTCTCGGGCCCTGTCGAGCACGCCATCGCCCACATCGAGGAGGCTGTCGTACACAACCTTCCCGAAGAGCAGCAGAGATGGTACGCCATCAAGGTCTTCGAAAGGGACGACAAGGTGATGGACCAGCTGCGCATCCCGGCGGACACCCTGGCCCACATCGAAGCCGACATCAAGGCGGCCGAGACCGAGCTGGACGACGACGCCGAGAGCATCATCACCAACGAACGCTACGTCTACATAGGCGAGATCATCAAGGGCAGCTACAAGAAGCAGAGGGCCGGAGAGCTCTCCGCTTCAGACAAGATCGACAGGATCGTTACCAACCGCTGGCTGGGCCTCCCCATCTTCGCCCTGGTCATGTTCCTGGTCTACTATATATCCATGGTGACCGTGGGGACCGCGGCGACCGACTGGGCCAATGACGGACTGTTCGGCGACGGCTACCACCTCTTCGGCAGCGGCACCGCCGAATACGAAGAAGTCGCCGAGGAATACGGCGACGCCGCCAACGTCATCGACGCCTTCATCGGCCTCGACGAGGAAGCCTCAATGGACGACTACCGCTCCGCTTTCTCCGCGATCGCTCCGGACGCGACGGCCGATTACCTCATCGTAGACGACGAGACGCTCGAGCCCGAGGAAGTGACCTACAAATACGAAGATCTTGAAGGCGCCATGGAAGTGTTCGAGAAATACGGCGGCGAGGAGCCCGGCCCCGAGGACTACGGCAAATGGGTGCCCGGCGTCCCCGTCCTGGTCGAAGGTCTGCTTGACAAGATCGGCTGCGCCGACTGGCTCAAGGGACTGATCCTCGACGGTATCGTCGCCGGCGTCGGCGCGGTCCTGGGCTTCGTGCCCCAGATGCTGGTGCTCTTCCTGCTGCTGGCCTTCCTTGAGGCCTGCGGCTACATGGCCCGTATCGCCTTCGTCCTCGACCGTATATTCCGCAAGTTCGGTCTTTCCGGAAAGTCCTTCATACCCATGCTCATCGGTACCGGCTGCGGCATCCCCGGCGTCATGGCCTCGCGTACCATCGAGAATGAGCGCGACCGCAGGATGACCATCATGACCACGACCTTCATCCCCTGCGGCGCCAAGATACCCTTCATCGCCATGATCGCGGGCGCTCTCTTCGGAGGCTCCGCCTGGATCGCCACCGGCTCCTACTTCATCGGCATGGCCGCCATCATCATCAGCGGCATCATCCTCAAGAAGACCCGGATGTTCGCCGGCGACCCCGCTCCCTTCGTGATGGAGCTCCCCGCTTATCACTGGCCCACCCTGGGCAATGTGCTCCGCTCCATGTGGGAGCGCGGCTGGTCCTTCATCAAGAAGGCCGGCACCATCATACTGCTCTCGACCATAGTAGTGTGGTTCACCTCCAACTTCGGCTTCGTTGACGGCGCCTTCACCATGCTCGAGGAGGATCAGGTCGATCTCTCGCTGCTGGCCAAGCTGGGCGGCGCCATCGCCTGGATCTTCGCTCCTCTGGGCTGGGGCAACTGGCAGGCGGCCGTCGCCTCCATCACCGGCCTCGTCGCCAAGGAGAACATCGTCGGCACCATGGGCGTCCTCTATGGAGGCGGAGAGAACACCGTCTGGCAGGAGCTCGCTCTTCAGTTCACCAAGGTCACCGGTCTCTCCTTCCTGGTCTTCAATCTGCTCTGCGCGCCCTGCTTCGCCGCTATCGGCGCCATCAGGCGCGAGATGAACAACGCCAAGTGGACCTGGTTCGCCATCGGCTGGGAGTGCGGCTTCGCCTACTGCGTCGCCCTCATGATCAACCAGTTCGGCGGGCTCTTCACCGGCAAGGTGGATATGATAGGCCTCATCGCCGCCGTCGCGGTCCTCTGCGCCATGGTATACATGCTCTTCTTCAAGAAGTATACCGAAGCGACCACCCTCACCAGCGAAGCCGCAAAGAGCTATGGGAAATAGCCTGACGCCCTCGCAGCTCAGGTATCTGGTCACCATCGACAGGCTGATGCGCGAGCGGAAGCCGCTGAGAGTGACCACCATCGCGCGCGACCTGGGACTGGCCCGCTCGAGCGTCCACAACATGCTGGACTGCTTCATCGAACAGGGTCTCATGGTCCGAAACGACAAGGGGGTCTGCAGGCTCACGGGGCCCGGCGAAGAGACCGTGGCCCGGGTGGGAGAGAACTACAGGAGCATCTGCGGCATCCTGAGAGCTCAGTTCCCGCAGGTCCCGGACCCTTCGGAAGCGGCGTACCTGCTCATAAGCGGGCAGGACAGATGAAACTCCATATCTTATGATCATAAAACGGGACCGGCGCCTTCGAAAGAGGGCGCCGGTCCTGTGTTTTTATCTTAGTTATTTTATTCCACGTAATACCGGGGACCGGAGGGGGCGTCTATCCTGTGTATCCCCACTCCGAAGACGCGGTCCAGGACGCCGCTCTCATAGATGTCATCCGGAGCGCCGAAGGCGGCGGTCCTGCCGTCCTCGATCACCGCGATGAAGTCGGCGTACCTTAGGGCCTGCACTATGTCGTGCATGACCACGGCGACGGTCTTCCCCCCGCTTTCGGGCCTTGTGAGGCTCTTAAGGAGCTTCAGGATCTCGATCTGGCGGCATATGTCGAGGAAGGTCGCGGGCTCGTCCAAAAGCAGCAGCCCGGCGTTTTGGGCGAGGGCCATAGAGATGTAGACCTTCTGCCTCTGCCCGCCGCTCATGCGCTCGAGCTCGGTCTTGGCGAGGCCGGAGGATCCCGTGGCGGCGAGGGCTCTTTCCGCTGCCTCGACGTCTTCGCGCGAATATCTCCTGGGGTAGGAGAGATAGGGGAAGCGCCCGTGCAGGACCAGCCTTTCGGCCGTGATGCCGGGGACGTTCCGCTGCTGGGGCAGGTAGGCTATCATCCTCGCTCTTTCCCTGAGGCTGAGCGCCGAGAGGTCGGTAAAGCCCCGCTCCTCATCTCTTATGAGCAGGCGGCCCGAGCCGGGCTTTTCGATGCCGACGAGAGTCTTGAGCAGCGTGCTCTTGCCCGAGCCGTTGGGGCCCACGATGGCCGTGAGGGCGCCGCCGGGCAGCGAGAGAGAAAGGCCTTTGAGCACCTCTTCCCTGTCGTAGGCGAAGCGCAGGTCTTCTATGAGCAGCGCGGGAGCGCTTATGCCCGCTCTCTTCTCAGTCATGGATGCGTCCCCCTCTCTGCTTTATGAGAAGGAAGATGAAGAAGGGCCCGCCCAGCAGGGAGAGCATGATGCCCGCGGGCAGCTCATAAGGCATGAAGACGAGGCGCGAGACGAGGTCGCAGAAGCTGAGCAGGCAGGCTCCCGCCAGGGCGCTGCAGAGGGTGAGACTTTTGCTGTCACTGCCCACTATCCTTCTCATGGCGTGGGGCACGATGAGGCCGATGAAGCCTATGACGCCGGCAAGGCTCACGCTTATGCCCGCCAGGGCCGAGGCCAGCAGCAGGAGGAGGGTCCTGGTCCTTCTCACGTTCATGCCCAGGCTGTGGGCGGTCTCGGGGCCGAGCTTCAAAACGTCCATGTCGGCTGAAAGGCTCAGGACGATGAGGATCAGCGCCAGCTCCGCGATCAGGGAGGGCACTGTCTTTTCAAGGCTCAGGGCCTTGAGAGATCCGATACGGAAGGACGAATAGCCGATGAGGGCGTCGGGCACCAGGGTGACCACGGCGTCGGTCAGGGCCGAGAATATGCTCGAGACCGCGACTCCCGCCAGTATCAGGGTGAGGCGCGAGGCGCCGGTCTTCTCGGCGATGAACAGGACCAGCATGACGCCCGCGAAGGCGCCGGCGAAGGCCGCCAGGGGCGTATATCTCACCGCGGAAGGGAAGAAGGCCATGCAGAAGGCGACGGCGCAGCCGGCGGCAGAGTTGACGCCGATGATGTTGGGGGCCGCCAGGGGATTGGAGAGCACGCTCTGTATCACCGTCCCGCAGACTGCCAGGCCTGCGCCCACGATGAGGCAGCCGAGGGCTCTGGGGAGCCTCACGTGCAGGAAGAGGGTGCGCCTTAAGGACTCACCGCTCCCAGGGAAGGAAAAGATCTCGGCGGGCGAGAGGAAGACGCTGCCCAGGCAGATCTGGGCGGCGAATAAAAACAGAAGGCCTGCGATGAGCAGGCCCGTGACCTTTTTTATATCCGCTCTTCTTTCCTTACTGTTTTCCATAAAGTATGTTCGCCAGCTTCAGATAGGCTTCTCCCCATCTCCTGTTGGGCTTCTGGTTGTAGAGCTCCTTTTCGAGCATGAAGAAGCGGCCTTCCTTTACGGCGGAAAGGCCCGCCCAGGCGGGATCGTCCAGCAGCATCTCGTGCAGGGCCTGCTCCGCCTTGGCGGTGTCGCTGCCCTGGAACACGACGAAGATGTACCGCGGATCGGCGGTCAGTATCCCCTCAAGGCCCAGATCATCGACAAGCGCGCTGTCGCTGTCGGCGACGTTGACGCAGTCGAGGTCTTTGAGCATCTCGCCCAGCACCGAATCGTCGCTGGGTTTGGCCTTGATGACAGAGGCCGCGGCCCTGATGTAGAGCACCGTGGGCCTGCTGCCGTCGGCCATGGCCCTCGCTTCCT
The DNA here is from genome assembly GCA_016281165.1 of Bacillota bacterium. Classification (GTDB taxonomy): domain Bacteria; phylum Bacillota; class Clostridia; order Peptostreptococcales; family Anaerovoracaceae; genus RGIG2707. The sequence continues at coordinate 7,564 of JAEEIC010000159.1, forward strand.
CGATCTCGGACCTGATGCTCAGCCCGTTCTCCTCGAAGAGCCGCTTTTCGCCCGTGATCGAGGTGCAGACGTCGAGCATGGCGAGGTAGTCGCCGAAGGTCGAGACGTCGAAGTAGGCGTAGTCGATGCCGGACTTTTCGAGCAGGTCCTCCATCTCGAGATCCGCCGCGGTGCCGGCGCTGGCGATGACGAGATCGGGCTCCGCCGTGAGGAGGGCCTCGGCGCTGGGAGAATTGAGGGCTCCGAGCTTCACGGCCTCCTTGGGAAGGCCCAGATCGAAGTTCTTCCAGGCGTCGTCCGTCGCCGCTATGATATCATCTTTTCCGCCCGCGAGGCAATATATATCGGCGAAGCTGCCGATGAGGACGGCGACCCTGCGCGGACGCTCGTTTATCGTGACCTCTCTTCCCAGGGCGTCGGTGAAGCTGAAGGGAAGGGCCGAAGCGGGCGCTTCGGGAGCGGGGGCGGCTTCGGCCGGCTCCTGCTTTTCAGCCGGTCCCGCGGGCTGCGGGCTCTGCGTTTGCGGAGCGGGAGCCTGAGCGGCGGGAGCGGGGCTCTGCGCCCCGGCGGCCTTCGCGCTGCAGCAGGCGAGGCCGGACATAAGCGTCAATATCAGAATAAAGGCGGCAAGCTTTCTCGCCATAAGGGCCGTTCTCCTTTTTTACGAAATGACTGTGATCGAGCAGGCCGGGGCCTGCTCGATCGTAGATATAACTGCGGTATTGGGCTCTGATTCTTTCGGGCCTTCTGTCAGTCGTGCTGCGGCCCGGCGGTGTGATGCAACTCGATGGGCTTGACGTTGCAGTTCGACCTGTGCTCGGTCTCGGTCCAGAAGATATCCTCCGCGACCATGCACTCGGGATTGAGCTCGACGCCGTCGAGCATGATCTCCTTGAACTTCTTGTAGCCGGCCCTGTCGATCAGGTGGCCGCCGTGCAGGTACTCGGGCTTGTAGTCCATGACCCAGGCCGAGAACTTCTGCCAGTTCTTGAGGACGGCGATGATGACGTCTTCGGAAGCCCAGTTGAGGAACATCTTGCCCAGACGCGGGGTCTGACGGCCGGTGCGGCCTCCCAGTATGACCCTGTAAAGGGGCTCGGGATGGCGCTGCCAGGCGCTGGTCGGGCAGGCTCTGGCGCATTCGCCGCAGCCCACGCAGCAGCAGGGATCCTTGAGGATCTTGGCCGTGCCCTCGTCGAGGCTCAGCACTCTGGTCGCTCCGTGCTCGCACTTCTTGGCGCAGAGCCCGCAGCCTATGCATCTTTCGGGATGATAATCGAACTTGTAGGTGCCGATGATGCCGAAGTCGCAGAGGTGGGCCTTGTTGCAGTCGTTGGGGCAGCCGGCGATGTTGATCTTGATGTGGTAGTGGCTGGGGAAGATGATCTTCTCGAGCTTTCTGGCCAGCTCGAAGGTGTTGATGTTGGCGCAGATGCAGTGGTAGTTGCCTATGCAGGCGGTGATGTTCCTGGCGCCGATGGTGGGATAGCCGCTGGAGGGATCCCACTCGTGGGGCTCTCCGGCGATCTTGTCCATATCGACCTCGCAGAGCTCGGCATCCACTTCCTTTATATACTTTTCGATGTAGGCGTTGACGGCGGGGATGTCGTCGTACTTGATGCCGGGGATGTCGAAGGTCTGGCGGGTGCCGAAATGGAAGTTCCCGTCGCCCCAGGTCTTGGCCATGTACTGTATCATCTCCAGGTACTTGGCGTCCACGAAGCCTCCGGGGACCCTCATCTGCAGCATGAATATGCCGTCGACCTTGGACTGACGGAAGCAGTTGATACGCATGTTTTTGATGTTTATATCTCTGTTCATATCATTACCTCCTTAGTCTACCAGGTCTTTGGCCACGGTGTAGGGGAAGCAGGGACCGTCGAGGCAGACATAGACCTCGTCTATGCGGCAGTGGCCGCACTTGCCGATGGCGCAGGACATCTTGCGCTCGAAGCTCATCCAGATCTTCTCTTCCGCGAAACCGTTCTTGAGGAGCTCGATGCCGGTATATTTCATCATCGGAGGCGGTCCGACGACCACGACGGCGTAGTCCTCGCCGGCCTCCTTGACGGCCGCCAGGGGCAGCTGATCCACGTAAGCGGTGACGAAGCCCTTGTGGAAGCCCTCGTGCTCCTCGTTGTCGAGGCAGAACCAGGCCCTGAACTTCTCGTTCCACTTCTCAAGATCGCTCTTGAAGAGGACGCTCTCGCAGTTCTTGAAGCCGCAGATGAGGCTGACGGACTTGACGAAGCCCTCGTTCTTCACGCAGTAGTTGAGCAGGCTCCTGACCGGGGATACTCCGGTGCCGCCGGCGACGACGAAGAGGTGCTTGCCCCTGATCTCGTCCATGGGCCAGCCCTTGCCGTAGGGCCCCCTCAGGAAGAGGACGTCTCCCGCCTTCTTCTCGAAGAAGGCGTCGGTGACCTTGCCGACTTTGCGGATGGTGAACTCCAGCCAGCCGTCGCCCTGCTCGCTCACGGAGATGGGGCACTCGCCTATCTTGGGTATGGAGAGCTGCAGGAACTGTCCGTGCTCGGGCTTGATGTCGGTGGCGACGCGGAAGGTATATTCGATATCGGTCTCGTGTTTTACGCTTATGATCTCATAAGGCTTGGGCTGTACGTAATTAGTCATTTATATCTCCCTCCTTCCTGCCTACCTGCCGAGCTCCGCCCTGATCTGGGCTACCGCTTCGTTCATCTTTCTGAGAGTGACGGTGATGGAGATGAATTCGGGACATCTCGCCGTGCAGCGCCCGCAGCCCACGCACATGTGGCTCTCGCCGAAGCGGGCCTTGTAGTCGTGGAACTTGTGCAGCATCTTGTAGCGCATGCGGTCGCCCGCCGTGGTGCGGTAATCCCCGCCGCCGGCCACCTTGGCGAAGGTGTCGATCTGGCAGGAGGCCGAGACCCTGCGGCGCTCGCCGACCTCGGGGTTGTCGCCGTAGATCACGTCGCGGGTGGTGAAGCAGGTGCAGGTGGAGCAGGCGATGGTGCAGGCTCCGCAGGAGATGCAGCGGCCGTTGAACTGCTTCCACATGGGATGCTTCTTGAGGGCGTTGAGCACTTCCTTGTCGGGGATCTCGGGGATGACGGCCGTGAGCTCGTTCTCCTTTACGAATTCGGGCGCGAACTCCGCTTTTTCCGCCTTCTCAAAGCAGGGCGCGAACTCCTCGTCCTTTACCTCGAAGAGCATTCCGTCCTCGAGGGGCTTTACGGCCATGGCGTAATCGTCGGTGGTGTTGGTCCCCATGCTGACGCAGAAACAGGTGTCGTCGCCGCCGCTGCAGGGCATCAGTATGTATCTGGCCAGCTCGTGCATGCGCTGGTAATACATATCGACGAAGCCTCCGTTGCCGGCGTATATCCTGGCCTGGACCTTCATGGCGTTGATATCGCAGGGACGGGCGAAGATGAGCATGGGCCTTGTCTTGCCTTTGCTCTCGCGGTACTCGTCTTCGGTAAAGTAGAAGATGGTCTGCTGGATGGGGGAAAGGACTTCTTTCATGGGGTAAGTGGATTTCTCATCCCAGACGACCTCGCTGATGTCCGAGATCTTCGCATACTGGATTATGTCCGTCTCGGAATATCTTCCCGCGTTCTTTACTCTTTTCGGGGCGTAGATGTCGTACTTTTCAGAGAGCTTTTCAAACAGGCCGGATACTTCCTGTTTGCTGAGTCTGTAGCTCATGCTGCGGTACCTCCTTATACACGCAAGAATAGCATTATCGTCTTAATCATACTATTTTATTCAATATTTGTAAAAGGGCAAAACGAGCGCCGGTCAAAAAAGCCGGATGAAACAAAAAAAAGACGGGCGGCCGCGGCCGTCCGTCCTGATCTTTATTTGAGGAAACCGTCTATGATCGCGGCTTCGGCCTCTTCCTCGGTGAGGCCCAGGGTCCTGAGCTTCATGATCTGCTCGCCCGCGATCTTGCCTATGGCGGCCTCGTGTATCAGGGCCGCGTCCTGGCTGTTGGCCGAGAGCTTGGGCGAGGCGTCCACTCTGCCGTTCTCCGAGAGTATGGCGTCGCACTCCGAATGGCCGCTGCAGCGGCAGTTGCCGATGATCTCGGACTGGTAGGCCTGATATGAGTCTCCCCTGGCCACCGAGCGGCTCATGAGGTTGACTCCGCTGTCCTCCCCGTCCAGAGTGACGGTGAAATAGGTCTCGGCCCTGTCGTTCCCGTCCGTCAGCAGCCTTTCCCTGATGACCAGCACGGCCCTCGCGGCGAGCCTGGCGCTCGTATGGCGCACGGAGCTGCTGACCCCGCCCAGCTGGCTGGTGTCCATCTCAAGGTAGGCGTCCTCGTGGAGGTAGCACTCAGTCTGCGGGTCTATCACTTTTTTGGCCGCCTCGTTTCCGGTCCCCACGTGCTTTTCGACGTAGAGCACCCGGGCTCCCTTCTCAAGGAAGAAGCGGTGGACGCCGCTGTGCCTTGCCGGCTCACCGGTCTCGGTGTGTATGCCGCAGCCGGCGATCACGGTGACGTCGGCTCCCTCGCCGACGAAGAAATCGTTGTAGACCAGGTCGTCCACGCCCGCTTTGGTGACGCAGGCGGGTATGAAGACCTCTTCGCCTTTAGTGCCCGGCGCGATATTGATGTCGAGGCCCGGGGCGTCGGTCTTGGTCTCTATCTTTATGTTCTCGGTGCTCCTCCTGCCTATGCTCATGCAGTTGGAACGTATATTGAAGGCTCCCATGAACTTTTCGGGGTCGAAGTCGGCCACGGTCCTGAGGAGCCCCGCGGTCTTGCTATCTATCCGGTCCAATGAGATCTCCTTTCTCGTCCACGGGACAGTTTATGCAGTCGTTCTTCATGATGAAGGGCAGCATCCGCTCGGCGGGGCCGTGGAACGCCACCTTTCCGCCGTTTATGAGCACCAGCTCGTCGGCGATGGAGAGCAGCCTCTCCTGGTGTGATATGATGATCAGGGTAGCGCTCCTGCGGTCCCTGATGCCCTCGAAGACTCTGATGAGGCTGTTGAAGCTCCACAGGTCGATGCCGGCCTCGGGCTCGTCGAAGACCATGAGCTTCGAGTCTCTCACGAGGACGGAGGCGATCTCTATCCTCTTGATCTCGCCGCCCGAAAGGTGCGAGTCCACCGCTCTGCCCGCGTACTGTTCAAAGCTGAGACCCACCTCCAGGAGCAGGGCCGTGAGCTCTTCGTCGCTCAGGGTCCTGCCGGCCGCTATATCCAGCAGGTCTCTCACCGTGAAGCCCTTGAAGCGCACCGGGTGCTGGAAGGCGAAGCTGACGCCTTTTTTGGCCCTCTCGGTGGGATCCAGGGGGACCAGATCCTCCCCGTCGAGGATTATACTGCCGGTATCGGGCTTTTCTATACCGGCTATCATCTTGGCGATGGTGGTTTTCCCGCCGCCGTTGGGCCCGGTGAGGACGAAGAGCTTCCCGTCCGGCACCGTCAGATCGACGCCCTTGAGGATCTCCGTGTCTTCCTTGGTGAAAGAGACCCCTTTTATCTCAAGCATTTTTACCTCCTTGCCTGTATTCGATATGACCGTGATATTCTATCATCAGCGGCGGCCCTTGTAAAACGTTATCTTTAGTAATAAAATAACAGGGCCGGTCACGCTCATCGGAGGAGCGGCCGGGGCGCATGATATGAAGAAAAAACATCCACTGTTTTTAATGAACTTTATATCGCTGCTGCTGGCGGCGGCCCTTCTTGGGGGCTGTTCTTCTCCTGCCGCGAAAACGGAAGCAGAGCCTGCCGCGCAGGCGCCGCGGGAGGAGCAGGCCGCGCCGGCGCAGGCCGCGGAGCCTTCCGGTCCCGCCGCGGAATACGCCGCGCCCGAAGAGGAAGAGCCTTCCGCTGTCAGCGAGAGCTTCGATCTGGGCGTCTTCACGCTCATAAAGACAGAAGAGCCCGCCGCGGGCGGGACGCTCAGGACCCGCGCCTACGTCTTCCCCGACGGTTCCTCCATCGAATGGGGGCGGGTGAGCGGCAACACGGAGCCGCTCAGAGTCTTTGAGGAGACGCTCTCCTCGGGCCACGCCACTTATACGAGAAAGACCTACTGGCGCGACCACGAGCTGGGCGAGGGCTCCATACCCGACGGCTGGATCTTCGTCGACGGCGATGAGGAGAAGGGCGAAGAGAGCTTCCTCTTCCTCACCCCCCGCTTCTACCGCCTGAGGGAGAACGGGGCCCTGCAGGCCATAGACAGCCGCGACATGTCCCTTGATATCAGCGCGACCAAGAACGGTCTCGCCCTCACCATGGACTGCATGCGCTCTCCCGCGGACTGCTGCAGCGATTACATGGTCATGAGGAGCCCCTCGCGCATCACCGAATTCGATGACGATGGCCTGAATTTCTGGATGCCCTTCGACAACAAGGGCGTCTGGCGCTGGGCCTTCGACGGCTACTATTTCCAGGCCGATCCCAGCTACATACCCTCGGGGGAGGGGGTCTACACCAATCTGCCCTCCTGCTATGTGGCGGGGAGCCTCGAGGCGGGGCTGGGGCGTTATGACTGCGCGGCGAAGCTTTTGCTCTGCCTGCTGCACACCATGACGGAGCAGGCCTGCGACAAGGGCTTCCTCGAGAGCAGAGCGGTCAGCGGCTGGCTCTCTTCCGATTACGGCATGGACGGGGCCTACTACGACACCCGCTTCAATTCGGACTTCGCCGAGCACTGCATAAAGCTGTATAACGAGACCGGTGCGGACTTCCTCACGGAGTATCTCGATCGCTACATGGACTTTTACCTGGGCTTCGCCGCCTCCGACGGCTGGTCGCCCGAGGGCAGCGAAGGCCTCTTCGTCCCCGATTACTGGATGGAGAAGGAGCATAAGACTCCCCACACCGCCCTCAATCACCAGCTGGCGGAGATGTCGGTGCTCTACAAGCTCTCGGCCCTGCTTGGCAGGACGGAGCTTGCGGAGCTCTCGGACCGCCTGCTGCTCGCCATCGAGGACACGGCCCCGCGCTGGATCATGAAGGACGACAATCTCGAATACGCTATCCTCACCGACGGTTCCTTCGGCTTCACCGATTATCCCAACCTCACCTACAACGACCTCTTCGATATGCAGAGGCTCTTCGAGGGGCAGGGTAGGGAGCGCAGCGGCGCGCTCGACCTGCTCATGGAGCACAAGAAGCTCTGGATGGACAGGAACGGCGTCAAGGGCTACAGGCAATAGACGGTCCCGCGCGGATATCTGCAAAGATCTCCGCCGCGCTTCCTTTGCGAAACTATTCAGGAGCACTGCCATGATAATTAAAGGTCTTCAGAAACTCACTCTTCTCGATTTCCCCGGCCGGGTGGCCGCGACGGTCTTCACCCCCGGCTGCGATCTCCGCTGCCCCTTCTGCCACAACGCCTCGCTGGTGCTCGATAAAGACGAGGAGCCCCTGGACTGCGATGAGGTGCTGGGCTTTCTCGCCGGGCGCCTGGGAAGGCTCACCGGCGTCGCCATCACCGGCGGCGAGCCCCTGATGCAGCAGGGCATAGAAGACTTCATGAAGCGCCTCAAGGACATGGGCTACGCCGTGAAGCTCGATACCAACGGTTCCTTCCCGGGAAAGCTGCGGAAGATACTCGAAGCCGGCCTGGCCGACTACGTCGCCATGGACATCAAGAACTGCCGCGAGCGCTACGCCGAGACCTGCGGTCTTCCCGCCTCCGTCTCGGAGGGACTGCTGGCCAACATAGACGAGAGCATAGCCCTGCTGCGCAGCGGCGGCGTCCCTTATGAGTTCAGGACCACGGTGGTGAAGGAGCTGCACAGAAGGGAAGATATAGAGGCCATGGGGCGCTGGATGGCGGGCGCGGACCCCTTCTTCCTGCAG
>JAEEIC010000160.1 GCA_016281165.1 Bacillota bacterium
AAACATACTTGAGGACCTGATCGTTGGCTTCGATAGTCCAGTTGCCGAAGCTCTCGCCCAGATCGCTGTTCAAGTCGACTCTGTACATATGCATTCTCCTTTCCGTATCATCGAATAAAAGTGATCGTTAATGAATCTCTGTATTAAAGCAGCATGCCCGAGACCGTCGGGCCTCAGGCATGGATGAGCCTTTAATTTCTGGCTTTTGCCAGGATGACGTCCAGTTCGGCCTTATCCTTCTCGGTGGAGTCGAGCAGCGGATTCCTCACATAGCCGCCGGTGTAACCGTTCTGCGTGGCCGCATATTTAAGACCGGCGATGCCGTACTTGCCGGTGACGGCGGCGTTGACGGGGAACCACTTCTGATAGAGGGCGAAGGCTTCCTGGGTCTTGCCCGCCTCGAAGAGGTCCTGCACCTCGGCGATGGGGTCGGGATCGCAGTTGGCCATCGCGGAGATGATGCCGGTGATGCCCATGCACAGGGCGGGATACCAGGCGCCGAAGGTCCCGGTCATGACCTGGAAGGAGGGATCTGCCACCCTCAGGAAGGTCGCGAGCTGGGGAACATTGCCGTTGGAATCCTTCATGCCGACGATGTTGGGATGCTTGGAGAGGGTCGCCAGGGCGTCGGCGGGGATGTTCACGTGGGTATACTTGCTCACGTTGTAGATGAGCACGGGGATATCGGTATTGTCGGCGACCTCGGTGAAGAACCTCACCAGGTTGGCGGACTGCATGTTGTCGGAATAGTAGTGCGGAGTAAGGATCAGGGCGGCGTCGGCGCCGAGCTTCGCCGCTTTGTTGGTGAGCCTGATGGTCTCTCTCACGGAATCCATGCCGGTCCCGACGAGCACCTGCCTGCCCTTGGCCGCGTTTTCTACGGTGAGCTTGATGAGCTCGAGCTTCTCGTCCTCGCTCAGGAAAGCGGTCTCGCTGTTGGAGCCGATGACCAGGTAGCCGGCGAGCTTGCTCTCGTTCCATTTTCTGACGTTCGAGGCGAAGCCTTCGAAATCGACGTCTCCGTTCTCCTTGAAGGGGGTGATCATCGGGGGCAGGACGCCGTGGATCTTGGTATAACTCATTTGCATCTCCTTCCGCGGCAGGTCCGCCGCGAGCTCTACGTGCATCAGTTGATTATAGTATGTTTAAACTCAAAAGTAAACAAATTTTATGCGTTCTGATGAGCCTTCATCAGCTCGGCGACGGCCTCCTTGAGCCTCGCGCAGCCCTCGACGATGTTCTCGTAGCTGCTGGCGAAGGACATGCGGATGTAGCCTTCCCCGCCCTGTCCGAAGATATTGCCGGGGACCATGGCGATCTTGGCGTTCTCGAGCAGATAGTTGCAGACCTCGGCGGAACTCATGCCTAAAGACTTGACGTTGATGAAGATATAGAAGGCTCCGCCCGGGCAGAGGCAGCTGACGCCGTCGATCTCGTTGATGGCCTTGACGGCGTAATCCCGGCGGCGCTGGTATTCCTTCACCATCTTTTCGACCTCGTCGCCCTCCTGGGTGAGAGCGGCGTAGCCGGCGGCCTGGGCGATGCTCGAGGCGCAGGTGGCGTTGTGCTGATGGAAGACGTTCATCTTGAGTATGTACTCTTCGGGAGCGGCGACGTAGCCGAGCCTCCAGCCGTCCATGGCGTAGGCCTTGGACATGCCGTTGAGGGTGAAGGTCCTCTCCTTCATGCCGGGAAGGGAGGCGATGCTGATATGCTCGCTGCCGTCGTAGATGAGCCTCTCGTAGACCTCATCGGCGATCACCATGATATCGTTCTTCTTGGCGATGTCGGCGAGCTGCTCGAGCACGTCGCGGGAGAGCACGCCGCCGGTGGGATTGTTGGGGGTCACGATGACGATGGCCCTGGTCTTATCGCTGATCTTGGACTTGATCTCCTCGATGTCGAGCTGGTAACCGTTCTCTTCCCTGAGCTCGTACTGTACGGGCTTCGCTCCCAGAAGGAAGGGCACGTTCAGATAGTTGAGCCAGACGGGATCGGGGATCAGTATCTCGTCGTCGGGATCGAGGATGGTGACGAGCACCGAGAGCACGGCCTCGGAAAGACCGGCCGCGACGAGTATCTCGGTAGGCTTGTATTCGACGTGGTTCTCTCTTAAGAGCTTGTCGGCGATGGCCTGTCTGAGCTCCATGGTGCCGAAATTCGAGGTGTAGTGGACCTTGCCCTCGGCGATGGCCTTGTAGGCGGCCTGCTTGATATACTCGGGGGTGTCGAAATCGGGACGCCCTATCTCAAAATGCAGGACTCTCTCGCCCTGCCTCTCCATGGCGAGAGCCTTCTCGTTGATCTTGCGGATGCCGGAAGGAGCCATTCTGTCCATTCTGGCTGCGAACTTGTAATTCATAGTATCTTCTCCATGTTCAATAGATCGCGGCGTCTCTTGTTGACTCCGATTCAATGTGCTATGATTTTATCAGAAAATGAACATATACAGAAAATATCAATAACTTAAACTCGTCATTAAGTAATACTAATAGGAGTGTTAACGTTTGCTCGAATATAAGGATTATATCTACGCCATATACAGGTACAAGAGCTTTTCCCGGGCCGCGAAGATGCTCCACGTCTCCCAGCCCTGGCTCAGCACGGCCGTAAAGAAGACCGAGAACGAACTGCAGCTCGAGCTCTTCGACCGCTCGACCAACCCTGTCTCCCTGACGGAGGCGGGCAGATACTACATCGACCAGATCCAGAAGATCGACGCCATCGAAGAGGAGATGCGCCGCGGCTTCGAGCAGATGAGGAAGAGCAGCGAGATACCCCTGCGCATAGGGAGCTCGATGTATTTCTGCACCTATGTGCTCCCTTCCCTGCTGCACGACTATCATGAGCTGCACCCGGAGATCTCCCTGACCTTCGTCGAGGGGCATACGGGCCAGCTGGTGCAGAAGATGTACAACCGCGAGCTCGACCTGATCATCGAAGCCGAGAGCATCAGCGACAGCCATATCACCACCCTGCCCTGGCAGTCCGAAGAACTGATACTCGCCGTCCCTTCGTCCCGGCCCATCAACAGGACGCTCGCGGAGCACTGCTTCAGCTTCGAGGAGTACCTGGAGCGCGGCGCGGGAGCCGGCAGGCCTCCGGTCTCCCTGAGCAGATTCAGGGACGAGGGCTTCATCCTTCTCAACAGCGAGAACGAGCTCCACGGCAGGAGCCTGGCTATGTGCAGGAACGCGGGCTTTGAGCCGAAGGTGAACCTCATGCTCTCCCAGCTGATGACGGCCTATTATCTGGTCTGCGAGGGCAAGGGCGTGACCTTCCTGCGCTCGACCATACCCGAGCACGTGACCCCGACCGAGAGCATAGTCTTCTATCTCGTGGACGATCCCCTCGCGCACAGGGACACCTATATCTCGTATATAAAGCAGGAAGTGACGGAATACGGCCTCGACGTGATCGACTACATCATGGACAGAAAGAACTGGAAGAGCTGAAAGAATTGACACGGGAGGCCCCCGATCATATAATTTGTGGATGTGGGCTGATGTCCGCCTCATCCTACGGAAAGGTCTTATAGATCGTATGCCTGAAAACAGACAGGGAAAACTGGTCGTCGCCGGGGGCTTTCTGCTCCTGTTCTCGGTCATGGGCATAGCCTGCAACTGCTTTGCCCTCTCGATAGTGCCCATCACGGGTTATTTCGGCTTCAGCAGAGCCTCGTACGCCCTCAGCCAGACCCTGATGTTCGTCTTCTCCTCCATATTCACCCTCCTGAGCTCTAAGATATACAGGAAGATGGATATGGTCGCTGGCGCCCGGATCGCGGCGCTCGCCGTCACCCTGACGTTCTTCCTGCAGTCCTACGCGACGAAGGTCTGGATGTTCTACATCTCCTACTCGATAATCGGCTTCGGCATGGCCATGTGCACCGCCATGCCGGTGAGCCTGCTCATAAACGAGTGGGTCGACGTGAACGCCAGCACCCTCATCGGCTTCGCCATGATGGGGAGCGGCCTGGGGGGAGCGGTCTTCAACCCCATCATGAACAGCCTCATCACCTCGTCGGGCTGGCAGAGCGCCTACCGGATACTGGCTGTCGTCATGGGTGTCATGGCGATCCCGGCGGCCTTCCTGATGCTCAAAAGGAATCCGCTGGCCCCGGCGGGAGCGCGGAAAAGCGGCGGAGAGATCAAAAAGACCAGGAGCATCCCCCTGCTGCAGAAGAGGATACTGTTCATGGCCCTCATACTCTTCCTCTCCAACGGGGCTTCCTCGGCCCTGAATTTCGCCATCAATCCCCAGCTGCAGGATCTGGGCTACTCGGCGGCCTTCGCTTCGGTCTGCTCTTCGGTCGAGAACGCGGTCATGGCCGCAGGCAAGATCACCGTCGGCAGGCTGCTCGACCGCAGGGGCTCCAGGACCGCCCTGTATATGTCCGTCTGCTCCACTCTCGTCAGCATGACGGCGCTCGCCTTCTTCAGATCCCCGCTCGCCCTGTTCCTGGTGCTCATCAATCTGGGCCTGTTCTTCGGCTGTCCCATCGGCACCGTCGGCGGCGTGGCGATCACGGGCGATATAGTCGGCAAGGAAAACATGCCGGCCTTCATCGGCTTCCTGAGCTTTTGCATGTCGCTGGGGCCGACCTTCTCCCCCATGCTGCTGGGCAAGACCTATGACATGTTCGGGAGCTACTCTCCCCTGCTGCTGACGCTGGCCGCGGTCATGGCGCTGACCCTGCCTCTCATCGCCGTTACTTACCGCGCGCCTTTAAAGAAAGAATAGGTTAGCGGCCGTCCTTCAGGGCGGCCGTTTTTGGATAAAGAAAAGGAGGACCACATGACCGAAAGACAGGAACTTATCGTAAAGAACGTTGACAACGTCAGGCAGCTCATACTTGACGCCGAGCGCTGGATCTGGGCCCATCCCGAGGTGGGATACACCGAGTGGCAGACTCAGGGCTATCTCATCGAAAGGTTCGAGAAGCTGGGATACAAGCTGGTGAGAGCCGATCAGGACCCGAACTTCGGCAAGATCCCCGGTTTCTACACCGACGTCGACACCGGCGTCCCCGGCCCCTGCCTCTGCATCATGGCGGAGCTCGACGCTCTCGACATCGCCAACCACCCCGAGTCCGTCAACGGCATGACCCACTGCTGCGGCCATCACGGCCAGGTCTCGGCCCTTCTGGGCATCGCGGCGGCTCTTAAGGAGCCCGGCGCCCTCGACGGCCTCTGCGGCAGGGTGAGGCTCATGGCAGTGCCCGCGGAGGAGATGATCCAGCTGGAATACAGAGAGAATCTGCGCAAGCAGGGCGTCATCAAGTACAACGGCGGCAAGCCCGAGTTCATGAGGAGAGGTTATTTCGACGGCGTCGACATGGCGATCCTGGTCCACGGGACCAATTCCGGCAAGGACATCGATTTCACCGGCACCAAGGGCTCCAACGGCTGCATTGCCAAGGTCATCACCTACAGAGGAAAGTCCAGCCACGCCGGCGGCGCTCCCCATCTGGGGATCAATGCCCAGTACGCGGCGATGCTCGGCCTTCAGGCCTGCAACGATCTCAGGGAGACTCTGCAGGAGAAGGATTCCATCAGGTTCCACCCGATCATGAAGGGCGTGAACTGCGCGGTCAACATCATCCCCGACGAGATGAAGATCGAGTCTTACGTCCGCGGCGCGACCATGGAGGGCATGCTGAGAGAGAACAAGAAGTTCAACAGAGCCCTCGCCGGAGGCGCGGCCGCCATGGGCGCCACCGTGGAGGTGGTCGACAGGCCGGGCTACGCTCCCAGATACTACTACATGCCCATGCTGGAGGAGTTCGAGCAGGCCTGCGTAGACCTGGTCGGGAAAGACAGGGTCAGGATCAACAAGGAGGCCTGGCAGACCGGATCCTCTGACGTGGGAGACGTCACCATGATCATGCCCGCCGTGCAGGTATACGCCGGCGGCGCCAGAGGGACCGGCCACGGTACCGACTATTACGTCGACGATCCCGAGCGTCTCTGCGTCAACGCGGCGAAGGTCCAGCTCTTCATGGTGGACCGCATGCTCGGCAACGGCGCAAAGACCGCGAAGAAGATCATCGAAGGCTATGAACCGCCCTATCCCAGCAAGGAGGCCTACTTCGAGGCCATCTCCGAGGCCGATATGGAGAAGGAGCTGGTAAAGTACAACGAGGACGGCACCATCACCATCAGCCTCAAGTAAGGAGCGGTCCGAAAGGACATCATAAGAGCGCGGCCTTAGGCCGCGCTCTTTTTTCTTCCCGCTGTTTCCGTCTTACGCGCTTCAAAAGTAGAAGACCTCCTCAAAGCGCTTGTCGAGGGCTATGCACAGTATCAGCGCCAGCTTCGCGGTGGGACTGAACTGCCCGGTCTCGATGGAGCTGATGGTGTTTCTCGAGACGCCGACCATCTCGGCCAGGTCGGTCTGCGACAGCCCTTTTTCCGCCCGCAGCTCCTTCAGCCTGTTCTTAAGTATAAGCTTGTCGTCCATGCCGCACCTCAGTTCCTTGTCAGCGCGATGATCCACGCCGCGAGGAAGAGCGCGGCGGCGACGGCGTCGATGACGGCGATGACCAGCTCGTGCTTTTTCCTCTGCCTGTGATATTTCGCGAAGAAGACCGCCGAGGTCGCCGCCATCAGGGCGAAGAAGGCTTCGCTGTTCATGCGGCCCAGCACGATGGCGTCTACCAACGACACCAGGGCCAGCAGGCAGACGATGATCACCCAGCCCAGCTGCATGCTGTCCTTTGCCGCTTCAAGCTCCGCTATATCCTGCCCGCGGTTCTCCTTCCGGCTCTTTATCAGTATCTCTTCTCTGTTCATTTGGGTACCTCCCGGCCTTCTGCCAAGTTTTCTTGTCATGGCTGCATGATATCACTGCCAAGTTTTCTTGTCAAGAGTTTTTGCAAAGTTTTCTTGGCAAATGTGCTGCCCGGCCCCCGCCTTATCTGCGCACAAAAACACCGGACCGCCGCTGGATACGGCAGCCCGGCCCAATATGCGCGGATCCCGCCGGGACAGCGCAAAAGCGCGTCCGGCGGCTTCGGAAGTTCCTACTTCTTCGTCAGGAACTCCCTGATGTCGTCGTTGACCTTTTTGACCTTGTCCTCGCCCAGATAGACCATGTGGCCCGTCTCGTAGTATCTGACGTCCACCCTGTCCTTGGGGAGATGGGAGTGGCTGAGCATGTACCACATGGCGCCGGTGGTGGTCGCCAGATCGTACCAGCCGTTCATGAAGAGCAGCCTCATATTGGGGAAGTTCCTCATGGCGTCGCTGACGCACTCGGCGGTGGAACGGCCTTTGACCTCGCGGTTCCAGGTCTTCCACAGGTGCCTGGAGGAGATGAAGTTCCTCTGCGTGTCGATGCCCAGCATGGGAGCGACGGTGCCCAGGAGCACGCCCTCGAAGAGCGGATCGTACTTGGCCGCCGAAGGATCGTTGCCCATGCCCCTTTCGGGATCGTTCTCGATGACGAGGGGCTCGTACAGCGGTCTGGTCACCCTGGCGTCGAGGCGGCCCACGTGGAGGCCCTTGGCCGCGGCGATCTCGGACCTGATCCCTATCGGTTCGATCACCAGATCCCTGTCCTCAAGATATTTGCGGGAGACGCCGGTGTAATACATGAGCTTCTTTATGATCTTCTCCCTGTCCCTGCCGGCGAGGTCCTCGCCCTTGTAGAGAGCGGGCAGATACTCCGCCTCTGCCCAGGCGGCGGCCTCTTTCGCGAAGTCCTCGCAGCTCTTCTTCACCGGCCGATTGTGATACCAGTTGATCGAAGCGGCGGTGGGAACGAGGGTCACGGGAGCGATGAAGGCCCCCTCGAGCCTGTTCTTAAAGGTGTTCACGGTATTGCCGATGAAGACGGCGCCGTCGAAGGCCACTCCGTAGGATCTGTCGGTGCCGAAGGCTCCCATACCGATCATCTTGGCGCCTCTGGTGCAGCCGTAGCTCTCGCCCACTATGTACTTGGGGCTCTTCCAGCGGTCATATCTCGTCAGCCACTTCTGGACAAAGGTGACCGAAGCCTCGGCGTCGGGCTCGGTGCCCCAGTATTTGTCCTTCTTGCTCTCGTCGAGCAGCCTGCCGTAGCCGGTGCCGATGGCGTCCATGATGACGATGTCGGCGATGTCGAGCAGGCAGTCCTCGTTCACGCAGGCTTCATAGGGCGGAAGAGGGACGCCGGCGGCGTCCACCTCGCCGTACTTGACCCTGTAGGGCCCCAGGAAGCCCACATGTACCATCGTGGAGGAGGAGCCGGGCCCGCCGTTGAAGCAGAAGAGCACGGGCCTGTCCGAGGTATCCTTGACGTCGGAACGGAAATACGAATAAGAGAAGAGAGAGGCCTCGGGAGTGCCGTCGTCGCCGTAGAAGACGTTGTCCTCGCAGACGGTATTGAAGGGCACGGTCTTGCCCCTCAGGGTGACTTTTCCCTCGGATGTGAAGCGCTGGGGCGTGAAGACATCTGTTTTCAGTATCATATTTACCTCCTTGCAATGAAAAAAGGGGTCCTTAAAGGACCCCCGGCAGATCTTAATTCGACGCTGTCGACACTATGGTATGCGCGTTGTCCCGCAGGAACTGCGTCATCTCCAGCGGACTGTGGTTGTAGAAGTAGTTGAAGAGTATGGTGCCCTCGGCGAAATTGTCGATCAGCTCGAGATTGGTCAGCCTGAGCACGTAGAGTATCAGGTAGAGTATCAGCAGACCCTGCAGCAGGCCGAGCACCGCCCCGCCTATGTGGTTGAGGGTGCTTATTACCGGCAGCTCGATGAGATTATCGAGTATGCCGAGCAGTATGGCGAAGAATATCAGGATCACGAAGAAAGCGACCAGGAAGAGCAGGCCTCTCACGGCGGTGGAGAGCATGCCCTCGGCGGCGTCCTCCACGCGGGCCGCCATCTGGCCGTAGAGCTCGCTGGTGGTCGCCATCAGGCTCCTGTTGGCGCTGGCCCTCACCTGATCGAGGTAATTGTTCACCGTGGAAAGATCGAGGCCCATGCCCGAGAAGTCGAGATGCAGCTCGGGCAGCTGCAGAGACTCAAGCGTCTTGGGCAGCTTGTCGAGCACGATGGTGACCATCTTCCTCTTGAAGACGGGCAGCAGCAGCTCGGTCACCTGAGGCTCGAAGAGCTTGGAGACGTAAGCCGCCCCGAAGATCGCGACGATGTTCTTGACGGTGTAGATGATGCTCCTGAGAAGTCCTCTGGAACTGCCTACCAGGACCGATATCAGCAGCATGGCCCCTATGGCCAGATCCACTATCATTGGCAGCTTGGCAAGTATCTCCTTCATGGTCTAAGCCCTCAATCTCTCAGCCAGAGGCTCCAGGCAGGAGCTGTCGGCCTCTTCCACCCTGCCCTGATCGCAGAGAGAAGCGATCTCGGGCTTCAGAGGCATGCGGCAGACCGTCCCGATACCGTACTTTTCGGCCAGCGCCTCGACGTGGCTGTCTCCGAATATGTAATGCTTCTTTCCGCAGTCGGGGCATTCGAAGTAGGACATGTTCTCCACGATGCCGACTACGGGGATGTTCATCATCTCGGCCATCTTGACGGCTTTTCCGACTATCATCCCCACCAGATCCTGGGGAGAGGTGACGACCACTATGCCGTCGACGGGCAGAGACTGGAACACCGTGAGAGGGACGTCGCCGGTGCCGGGAGGCATGTCGACGAACATGCAGTCCACGTCGCCCCAGGCGACCTCGCTCCAGAACTGCTTCACGACGCCGGCGATGACGGGGCCTCTCCAGACCACCGGTTCTTCGGCGTTGTCGAGCAGCAGGTTGATGGAGATGATCTTGACCCCGCCTTCGCTCATGGCTGGGAACATGTTGGTCCCGTCGGTCATCACGGGCTCCTTGACCCCGAACATGCGGGGGATGGAGGGACCGGTGATGTCGGCGTCGAGGACGGCGGCCTTCCTTCCGCTCCTGCTGAAGGCGGAGGCGAGCATGGAGGTGACGAGGGATTTGCCTACCCCGCCCTTTCCGCTCACGACGCCTATGACCTTTTTAACGTTCGAGAGGGGGTTGGCCGGGGCCAGGAAGCTCTGGGGAGCCTCTCTGTCCGCGCAGTTCTCGGCGCATCCGGCGCAGTTATGATCGCAGCTTTCGCTCATTTTCAGTACCTTTCAATGAAAATATGATATTTGAACGCATAAGTTCAAACAATATATTAGCACGTTTTATCCCGGAATAGAAGAGCAAGTCGCAAATATCTGGCGCCGCCGCGGGCGGAGGCTCAATCAGCCAGCTTTTTCTTCGCCAGCACGAGATAGCAGACGAAGAGCATGGCCGAGGTGATGATCCAGGAGATGGGATAGACTATGTAGAGCATCTCGAGGCTGTGGAAGCGCGGCATCTGGAATATCGTATAGATCCAGATGATCCTGGTGACGCATACCCCGACTACCGTGACCAGCATGGGGACGAAGGAGGAGCCCAGGCCCCTCAGCACGCCCGTCATGGTGTCGTGCAGGCCGTTGAGCCAGTGGACCGTGCTTATATACCTCATCCTGATGAGGCCGTAGGCGATGGCCGCCTCCGAATCGGTGATGTATATGCCCAGCAGCGGCCTGCCCAGGGCGTAGACCGTCCAGCCGACCAGAAGGCCTGTCAGTACCACGTCCAGGACGCAGAGCCTCGCGACCTTCTTTACCCTGTCGTATCTGCGCGCCCCGTAGTTCTGGCCCACGAAGTTCATGGCGCACTGGTTGAAGGCGTTCATGGCGACGTAGGAGAAGCCCTCGATGTTGGAGGCCGCGGCGCAGCCCGCCATGGCGACCGAGCCGAAGGAATTGAGGGAGCTTTGGATTATGGTGTTGGAGATCGAGAACATGGCTCCC
Source organism: Bacillota bacterium (assembly GCA_016281165.1). Classification (GTDB taxonomy): domain Bacteria; phylum Bacillota; class Clostridia; order Peptostreptococcales; family Anaerovoracaceae; genus RGIG2707. The sequence continues at coordinate 10,821 of JAEEIC010000160.1, forward strand.
TGCAGGCCGGCGGGAAGGCCGATCCTCACGATCTGGACCAGGGCCCCGCGCGAGATCCTCATCTTTTTCCACTCGAAGCGTATGGGCCCCTGCTCCCTGATAAGGGCGCTGAGCACCAGGACGGCGGAGAAATACTGGCTGGCCGAGGTGGCCAGAGCGACTCCCGCCACGTCGAGATCAAAAACAGTGACGAAGATCACATTGAGGACCACGTTGAGCGCGCCGGCGGAGGAGAGGAAGATGAGGGGCCTTCTGGTATCGCCGTCGGCCCTTAAGACCGCCGCCCCGTAATTGTAGAGGAGGCTGGCCGGCATGCCGGTAAAGTATATCTTCATGTAGAGGGCCGAAAGGTCTATCACGTCTTCCGGAGTCGCCATGAGCTTTAAGAGGGGCATGGTGATGATGACGCCCAGGGCGGTGAGCACCACGCCGCCGATGAGGGCGACGGGGACCGCCGTGTGCACGGTCTCGCTGACCTTTTCGTGATCCCGCGCTCCCAGGCCGGTCGCGACCGCGACGCCCACGCCGACCGAAAGGCCGATGAAAAGAGTCACCGTGAGGTTTATGACCGCGCCGGTGGCGCCGACGGCCGCCACCGATACGCTGCCGCACCAGCGTCCCACGACCACCAGGTCGGCGGCGTTGAAGAGGAGCTGCAGCATGCCCGTCGCGATGATGGGGAGGGCGTAGAGTATTATGTTTTTCGCCAGGGGACCGTTGACGAGGTCGATATGCCTGCGCGAGAGTGTCGTTCTGCTCATTTTGATCCTTTCTGCGGCTCCTGAGGCTCTGCCCCGCGCCGCGGACAGGCTGTTATTCTATCACAGCCGCGCGCGTTTTCACGCGCGATTTTAAATTGTCTGGTTTCTATACATTTATACACTAAAGAAGCATTTTCGTATATAATAAGCTGAACGGGAATGCGGACCTGACGCTTTCCCGTAAAACGATCCAGGAGGATGATATGTACAGGATTCTTACGACCCTTGAATTCGAAGGCGAGACCAAGGCTGCCCTCGAGGCTGCGGCAAAGGACTGCAGCATAGTCTATACCACCCAGACTGAAGTCACTCACGACATGCTCAAAAACGCGGACATCGTGCTGGGCAATGTGCCCGAGGCTCTCCTTCACGACCTGCCCGATCTCAAGTTCCTGCAGCTCGACTCCGCCGGCTCCGACGGCTACGCCGCCCTGCCCCTCTTCAAAGGAGAGAACGCTCCCCTGCTCGCCAACGCCAGCGGCTGCTACGGCGTCACCATCGCGGAATTCATGGTCGGCGCCTGCATAATGCTCGTACGCCACCTGCACCAGTACAGAGACCACATGCGCCGGCATCTCTGGCAGAGAGTGGACTTTCCCGACGTGCTCTGGGGCAAGAAGGTCCTCGTCATAGGCTACGGCGACATCGGCAGCAATTTCGCCAGACTGATGAACGCCTTCGGCTGCGAGGTCTACGCCGTGAGGAGGACCAGGACCGCCGCCGCGGATTATATCAAGGAGGTCTGCACCCTCGACGAGCTGCCCAGGCTCCTGCCCATGATGGACTTCGTAGGCCTCAGCCTGCCCAACAGCCCCGCCACGACCAAGATCATAAATAAAGACACTCTGGCCCTGATGAAGCCCTCCGCCGTCATCGTCAACGTCGGCAGAGGCAGCGCCATCGATTCCGACGCCCTCGCCGAGGCCCTCGATGCCGGCAGGCTCGGCGGCGCCGCCCTCGACGTCACCGATCCCGAGCCTCTTCCCGCCGATCATCCCCTCTGGGACTGCGAGAACTGCCTCATCACCCCGCATTCGGCCGGCCTCAAGAGACAGGCCGATCCCTTCCGGAAGATCTGCGCCAGAGCCACAGCCAACCTCGGGAACTTCCTGGCCGGAAGACCTCTGGAGAGC
>JAEEIC010000161.1 GCA_016281165.1 Bacillota bacterium
CCGTTCCTCCATCAGCTCCCACAAGCAGCTCCCCTTCAACATATACCAGATACAGACCAAGTACAGGGACGAAGCCCGTCCCCGCTTCGGCCTCATCCGCAGCCGCGAGTTCATCATGAAGGACGCCTATTCCTTCGATAAGGATGAAGAGGGTCTGGACAAGAGCTACATGGACATGTACGACGCCTACAGCAGGGTCTTCACCCGCTGTGGCCTCGATTTCAGGCCTGTAGAGGCCGACACCGGCGCCATCGGCGGCAGGGGATCGCACGAGTTCTGCGCTCTGGCCGAAGTGGGCGAGGAAGAGATCATCTACTGCGACAGCTGCGGCATGGCGGCTACCGCCGAGAAGGCCGAATTCGCCGACGCGAAGATGCCCGACGAAGAGCTGCTGCCGATGGAGAAGGTCTACACTCCCGGCACCAAGACGATCGAAGACGTCTGCGCCTATCTGGGGATGCCTCAGGAGAAGTCCATCAAGGCCCTGCTCTTCAGCGTCTGGCACGAGGGCAAAGAGGAGCCCGAGTACATCGCCGTGTTCATCCGCGGCGACCGCCAGCTCAACATGGTCAAGCTCGTCAACACCCTCGACGTGCCCGAGTTCGCCGTCCAGTTCGCCGACGAGGCCGCCATGGGTCCCCTCACCGGGGCCGTCGGAGGCTTCACCGGCCCCACCGGGCTCCACGACTGCCGCATCATCGTCGACAGCGAGCTCGTGAACGCGAAGAACATGATGTGCGGCGCCTGCGAAGCGGATCATCACATCAAGAACGTCAACTACGGCCGCGACTACAAGGCCGATATCGTCGCCGACCTCAAGCTCCTGCGGGAGGGCGATCCCTGCCCCGTCTGCGGAAAGCCCGTGAAGAGCGCCAAGGGCATCGAGGTAGGGCAGGTCTTCAAGCTCAGGACCAAATATTCCGAATCCATGCACGCCTTCTTTAAAGACGAGAACATGAACGAGAAGCCTATGGTCATGGGCTGCTACGGCATCGGCATCACCCGCACCATGGCCGCCGTCGTCGAGCAGCATCACGACGAGAACGGCATCATCTGGCCCATGTCCGTCGCCCCCTATCACGTGATAGTGACCCTGGTGGGCGTCAAGGACGAGGCCCAGAAGGCCCTGGCCGAGGAGATCACCGCAAAGCTCGAGGACGCCGGCGCCGAGGTCATACTCGACGACAGAGACGAGCGTCCGGGCGTCAAATTCAAGGACGCCGACCTGATAGGCATACCCATCCGCATCACCGTGGGCAAGAAGGCGGCCGAAAGACAGGTCGAGTTCAAGCTCAGACGCGAACAGGACCTTCAGCTCATGGACGCGGACGACGCCGTCGCGAGAGCCCTGGAGATCATAAACGCCGAGAAGAGAGGCTAGGCCTTCCCGCCGAGGAGATATAAAATGAAGATCTACAACACCATGAGCAGACACAAGGAGGAGCTCGTTCCCCAGAACCCCAAGGCCCTCACCATGTACGTCTGCGGTCCCACCGTATACAACTACATCCACATCGGCAACGCCCGTCCCTTCGTGGTCTTCGACACCATGAGGAAGTACCTGGAGTACAGGGGCCAGAAGGTAAAGTTCGTCCAGAACTTCACCGACGTCGACGACAAGATCATCAACAGGGCCAGAGAAGAGGGCATCAGCGCCATGGAGGTCGCCGACAAGTACATCGAGGCCTACTACGAGGACGTGAAAGCCCTCAATATCACCAAAGCGACCGTGCATCCGCGCGTCTCCCAGACCATACCCGACATCATCGCCTTCGTGCAGGGCCTGATCGACAAGGGCATGGCCTACGAAGTGAACGGCGACGTCTACTACCGCACCAGGAAGTTCCCCGGCTACGGCAAGCTCTCGGGCCAGAACATAGACGATCTGGAGGCCGGAGCCCGCATCCAGGTGGACGATATCAAGGAAGATCCCCTCGATTTCGCTCTCTGGAAGGCCAGAAAGAGCGAGGACGAGATCGCCTGGGAGTCCCCCTGGGGCATGGGCAGGCCCGGCTGGCACATAGAGTGCTCGGCCATGTCCAAGAAGTATCTCGGCACCACCATAGACCTGCACTGCGGCGGCGAGGATCTGCAGTTCCCCCATCACGAGAACGAGATCGCCCAGTCCGAGGGCCTCTCGGGCCAGACCTTCTCCCGCTACTGGATGCACAACGGCTTCATCACCGTCGACAACGAGAAGATGTCCAAGTCCGCCGGGAACTTCTTCCTGGTGAGAGACATCCTCAAGGAGTACGACGGCGAGGTGCTGCGCTTCTTCCTGCTCTCCGCCCAGTACAGAGGGCCCGTCAACTTCTCAAGGGAGCTCATGGACCAGGCGAAGGCCGGTCTCGAGCGCATGAGGAACTGCAAGGCGAGCTTAAAGCATCTGATCGCGACCCAGAGCGGAAGCATGAGCGAGGACGAGGTGAAGAAGCTCGAGGCTCTCGGCGTCCACAAGGAGCATTTCATCGCCTTCATGGACGACGACCTCAACACCGCCGACGCCATCTCCGCGGTCTTCGAGCTCGTTAAGGACATAAATACCGCCATCGCCGGCGGCTGCAGCAAAGAGTTCGCCGAAAAGGCCCTCGCTCTGCTCAGCGAGCTCACCGGCGTGCTCGGGCTCCTCATCCAGGAGCCCAAGGTCGAGATCGAGCCCGAGATACAGGCTCTGATCGACGCCCGCCAGGCGGCTAGAAAAGAGAAGAACTGGGCCGAGGCCGACCGCATCAGAGACGAGCTGGCCGCCAGAGGCTATCAGCTGAAGGATACCCCCCAGGGCGTCCAGGTCGTGAAGATATGACCGTAAAGGACCTGATCAGAGCCGAAAAGAAAGAGGCCGAGGAAGAAGACAGAGCGCTCGACGAGCTCGAGCTGGTGAATCCCCAGGCGGATGGCGAAGATGAGAAGCTCTCGCCCGACGACGAGATGTTCTGCACCGCCGCCGGGGCGGTCAGCGTGCGCCCCAAAGCGGGGAACAAAAGTCTTCTCAGGCGCCTCCTCTCCGAGGCGGACAGGGCGTAAAGAGGCATGGCAGATCAGTCGAAGACGGCGAGCACCATCGCCCTTGCCTTTCTGGGCGACTCCATATACGAGCTCTTCGTGCGCGAAAGGCTGATGAAGAGCGGCACGGCCGCCTCCTCCCGCGCCGACAGGCTGCATAAGGCGGCGGTAAGATACGTCTGCGCCGCGGCTCAGGCAGAGGCCCTCAGGGAAGTCTCTTCCCTGCTCAGCGAAGAAGAGACCGCCCTCGTCAAGAGGGCGAGGAACCATAAGATCTCCACAAAACCCAGGAATACCGATGCCGTCACCTACAAGCAGGCGACGGCCTTTGAAGCGCTGCTGGGCTGGCTATGGCTCAGAGGCGAGAAGGACAGGGCCTTTTTCCTCATGGAAAAGGCCGCCCTGTTCATCGAGCAGGAAAACGAGGGCTGACATTTGAAGTATCTGGATCAATTCAGGGGGCTTCCGAAGCAGATCTATCTCATCTGCGTCTGCAAGATAATCATGGGCATAGGCAGCATGACCTACGCCTTTTCTTCTCTTATACTCCGAAGCATACTCGGGCTCTCCGAGGTGCAGGTGGCCTGGGTCATGCTGGTGATGGCCGGCCTGACCATAAGCGGCCAGCTCTTCGGCGGCCATCTGGCCGACCTCTACGGCCGCAAGAAGGTCTGCGTCGGCGCCTACGCCCTGCAGATCACGACCCACTTCATCTGCTTCTTCCTCTGCCGCCGGCCCATCATGATAGTGCTCATGATCCTGGCCAATTTCTTTTCCGCCATCGGCAATCCGGTCTTCTCGGCCATGGTCTCCGACTCCATGGACCCCGAAAGACCGCGCGAATGCTTCTCCCTGATGTATCTTTGCAACAACGTCGGCGTTGCCATCGGCCCCGCTATCGGCGGCATGATATTCTACAGCCACATGGAATGGACCTATTTCATCCAGGCCGTGCTGGTCGGAGCCGGCATCACCTTCTTCGCCCTCAACGTCAGCGAGAATTACGACCGCAAGGCCGCCCTCTACCAGGCCGCGCTCGAAAGAGCGAAGAGCGAAGGGAAGACCGTATACCCCGGCTCCTCGAGCGCCATCCCCGCGGCCGAAAAGGAGCAGAGCCTCATCTCCGTCATCAACGAGCACAAGCTCCTCAGGACCTTCATCCTGGCTCTGGCGACGGTCTCCATCTGTTACCAGATGACCAACTACATGCTCTCGATGCAGACCACCGACCTCTTCGGTCTGGAGGTCTCGTCCCACTATTCGGGCTTCGTCTGGACCACCAACGGCATCGTCATCGTGCTCTGCACCCCCTTCCTGCTGAGCGCGACCAAGAAGAACCACCACTTCATCAACATGGCCATAGGCACCTGCCTCTACGCCCTTGGCTACGGCACCTACAGCTTCATGAAGTTCCCCTTCATGGTCGTCATCGGCGCCGTGATCTGGAGCCTCGGCGAGATACTGATCTCCACCG
>JAEEIC010000162.1 GCA_016281165.1 Bacillota bacterium
AAGAGAGCCGACTTCGCCAGATCCTTCTGGGCCGGGTATTTGCGGCGGTAGACGTCGATCACATAGCCGAGGCTCTGGAACATGTAAAAGGAGATGCCCAGGGGAAGCACGAAGGACGCGCGTCCGAAGCTGGTGCCGAGCAGCGCGCCGGCGTTCTCCAGAAAGAAGTTGGAATACTTGATGACCGCCAGGATACCGAGGTTCAAAAGGAGGCAACAGATCAGGATCCCGCGGGCTTTTTTGCCGACGCTCTCCTTGTATGCCTTGCGCTCCTCGCGGGAGAGCGCCGCCTTGTTCTCTTTGATGTAAGCGTCCTGCGCGTCGTAGAGCCGCTGCATCCATACGCCGCTCCCCCATGTGCTGAGTATGGTCACGGCGATATAGACCAGGTATTTAGGCCCCGCGAAGGCATAGAAGACCATGCTCCCGATCAGCAGCAGCTTCCACTGGAACTGCTTCGGCAGCAGGTAATACAGCGCGAGCAACAGGAGCAGAAAGCCCCAGAAAGCAAATGAAACGAAAGACAAGCTGTCTTTAATCCTCCTTCAGGTGATACGTTCCGTTTTTATAAGTCGCGGTCGCCAGCGGCTCGTCCGGCGTCGTCGGGATCCCCTCGGTATCGTGCGTATAGTAATTCGGACGCATCTCGTCGGAGAACCATTTCAGCTGCGCGTCCGTTCCCAGGAAGCAGATGAAGGTCTGCAGATAGATGGGCGCGGGGTCCATGTGATACCAGCTGCCGTTTACTTTGACCATCAGCCAGTAATGATAGCCTATGCCGGGGGAGCGCTGCATGAAGACGGTCTCAAAGCCGGCGCGCTTCAGGAGCACCTGGCAGGTCACGGTATCGGTGTAGCAGTCGCCCGACCTTCCATCAAGGCCTTTCAGGGCCTGGTCGACCTCGTCGTGCTCGACGTTGCCGCCGTACCAGGGCACATGCGTGCGCACCCAGGACCAGATGGCGAAGCATTTTTCCACATCGCTCATGTCATCGCTCAGTATCTGCGCCAGCAGAGCGTCCGCCTTGTCATAGAGCCTCTGCGTATCGGCGTCGGTGATCTCTTTCTCCATGACGGTGACCGTGATCCTCACTTCCGAAGCATTGCCGGAGGCGTCCGCCGCGGTGTATATCACTTCATATTCGCCCGGCGCGTCGAGATCGACCGCGCTGTTGTCGACGGACAGCTTCGGAGCCGGATCGGTATCGTCAGTGACGGAGACGCCGGACTTGTACGAGATGCTCTCGCCCTTGAATACGGTGATGTCTTCCGCGCCGGTGATGACCGGAGCCTCGGTGTCCGCCGGTATCGCCGGGGGCTCATCTATCGTCTTGGGAGGCTCCGGAGTCCCCGCAGGTCTTTCGGCCGCTTCCGCCGCCTCTGCTGGAGCCTCCGCGGCTTCCTTTTCAGCCGTCTGTTCCCCTGCCCGTTTATGGTCCCATATCACGGATGCCGTGAGCATGAGCGCGAAGGTGAGCGCCGCCAAAAGGACGGACAGAAGGATGGACCGTGTTTTTTTACGCATGCCGCGTTTTCTGTTTTGTTCCATTTGTCAGTATCGATGATCGGCGGAGAAAGGCGCGCCAAGCGGCGTATTCAGCCCGTCCGTCGGAGTGTTCTTTCTGGCCAGCCTCAGCGTCCCTCCGCTGCACAGGACGACGGCCGGCAGATCTCTGCTTAAGAAAAGAGACATGCCCTCGGTAACGCAGTAGGCCCCTGCCCTTTCAAAGACCAGCACGTCGCCGGCCGAAAGGCCCGCCAGGGGGATGCGTTTGACGAGTATATCGTTGACGGTGCACAGGGAACCGAAGATGGTCCATTCCTCTTCTTCGGCGCCGGGATGCGGCGTCAGAAGATGTATGTACGGGTGCTTCATGGCCATGAACTGGCCGTAATAAGCCAGCTGATGGATGCCTCCGTCGGTGATGGCGAACCTCTGGCCGTCAATGATCTTCTCATCGACCACGCGGGTCAGATACGATCCGCAGCCTGCCGCGATCCCGCGGCCCAGCTCCAGGATGATCCTCCCGGAAAAACTCATGGCATCCAGAGCTTCCGACAAAGCGAGAAGATGCGCTTCTTCATCAAAAGTTTCCCCCTGAAAATACGAGGCCGGCAGGCCGGGGCCGTATTCCAGTTCCTCCGCTTCGTAAGCGCAGCGCTCCTTGAGCTCCTTAAGATAGGCGTCGAGCTCCGCGAGCTCCTTCGCGAGGCGCTTAGCGGACGTCTTCTGCGTTCCCGAGTAGAACTGAAGGCCCGCGACGCTGAGCAGGGGCTGCGCGAGCGCGTCAGTCAGGACCGCTTCCGCGTCGGGCTTCGAGAGCCCGAACTGGCTGCCGCTGGTCAGCCGTATCAGCAGGCGCATGGGCTTTTTCGCGGCGAGCGCGAGACCTTTCAGCAGCCGGTACTGTGAGAGAGACTCCACCGTATACGTTTCGCTGCCGCCGCGGGAGAACTGCCCTTCCATCACGTCAGGCGCCTTGTATACGCCGGAGATGACGTACCGGCCCGGATCGCAGCCCAGGCGCTCGCAGATGGCGAGCTCGCCCGGAGAGCAGATCTCCAGGCGGTCGATCACCGGAGCGATCTCGCCGGCAAGAAACGGGTTGGCCTTCACTGCGTAGCAGAGCAGGACGCCTTCCGGCAGATGCCCGCGCAGGAATGCGACGCGTTCTTTCAGCGCGTCGATATCGAAGACGTAACAGGAGGTGCCGGCAAGGGCAGCGGCCCGCGCCAGGATCTGATCGTTCATCTGCGTTTTCTCCTTCTCTGCAATAACGCCCCGCGGTCGATCTTGCCGTTTTTCGTGAGCGGGAATTCGTCGACACGGTCCAGGACGCCAGGGATCATAAAGGCCGGGAGGAACACGCCGAGCGCTTTCTGAAGCTCCGCTTTGTCGATGGTCCCCTGATAAAAACCGTAGAGCTTCTGCTTCTCTCCGTCGAAGACGCAGCAGCAGCGCTCCACTCCCTCGACGCCGGCGATGCCGTGCTCGACCTCCTGCAGCTCGATGCGGTGGCCCATGTATTTGATCTGATGGTCCCTGCGCCCGCAGAATAAGAGCTCTCCGGCCTCGTCATACTTTCCGAGATCGCCGGTGCGGTATATCAGCTCCGGGTAGCGCGTGTTGCAGGGATTCTGCACGAAGGCCGCCGCGGTCTGTTCCGGCGCGCAGAGATACCCGAGCGCGAGCGCGGAGCCGCGCACGCAGATCTCGCCTTCGGTCCCCGGCTCGGTGATGCGTTTGTTATCCTGATCCAAAAGCAATATCTGCTCGTTGGGAAAGCTCCTGCCGATAGGAACGCCTTCCTCATAGCCCCGCTCGGGCGAAAGGATGTGATAGGTGCAGTTGCAGGTGATCTCGGTCGGCCCGTAAAGGTTGACGAACATGGCATCAGGCAGATGGCTGCGCCACGAATCCAGGTGCTTGAGAGGCATGACCTCTCCGCTGAAGAGGATCTTCCTCACCGTCTTTGGCGTCTTGTAATCCAGGCCGTGCAGGGTGCTGATCAGGCAGAGAGCGGAGACTGCCCATACCATGACCGTCACCTCCTGCTCGCAGAGCCAGTCCAGGAGCTGCGCCGGGCGCGAGAACAGCGCCTTCGGCGTGATGACGAGAGTGGCGCCTATCTTCATCGCGGTATATATGTCTTTGACCGACACGTCGAAATCGAAAGGCGCCTGGTTGGCGAAGCGGTCGTCCCTTGAAAAAGCGAATACTTCGCTGAAATGCTCGATGAAATCGATGACCGAGCGGTGTGAGACCACCACGCCCTTGGGCACCCCGGTGGAGCCCGAGGTGAAGTTGGCGTAGAGCGGATCTGTATCGAGCGCGTTCGCGCGCACAGAGGCCAGGAGCCCGGAGTCGACCGGGGCCTTCCGAAGATCTTCTATAAGCAGGACCTGCTCCGGAGCGAACAGCCGCAGGGCGAGCGAGGCGTGCGCTTCATCCGTTATCACATAGGGAGCCTGAAGCAGCGACTGTATCTGTGAGAGCCGGGCGGGGGGAAGATCCGGGTTCAGCAGGACATAGAAGCCTCCCGCGGACGCGATACCGAAGAACGAGCAAAGAGCAGGGATCCCTTTGTCCATACAGACGGCTATCGGGGATCCCTGCTCTATTCGCCGCGCAAGGTCTGAGGCAACGCTCTGATACGCGGAGACCAGCTCCGCATAGGTCACAGCGCCGCTCTGATCTATGACCGCGGTCTTGCGCGGATCCTCCTTTGCCCATCTCTCCATATATTCCCATACATGAAAGATATTCATGGCAGTCTCCATTGTTTGAAACCGTGTTATTTACCGAGCCCCGCGTCCTTATTTCGCCGCCGCGAAGGACCGCGGGATCATAGGCGTCTTACAGCCTGTGCCGCCTCGGTATTATTAAAGTGTATTCTAAAAGCGTGCCCCGTGTCAAGGACGCGTTTTATCCGGCAATCAGCGGCCGCTTCAAAGCGATCAGGAGCCGCAAAGGGCTGAATAACATGTGTCCGATGGAGAGAAAAAAACAAGGCTCCGCGATCGAAGCCTTGTTTTTGGTGCCCAGAACCGGAATTGAACCAGTGACACGGGGATTTTCAGTCCCCTGCTCTACCAACTGAGCTATCTGGGCATGTATAAAATGTGGTGGGCCTTCAGGGACTTGAACCCGGGACCTGCCGGTTATGAGCCGGATGCTCTGACCAACTGAGCTAAAGGCCCACATTTATTTCTGGTCGGGGTGCAGGGATTTGAACCCTGGGCCTCCTGCTCCCAAAGCAGGCGCGCTACCAAACTGCGCCACACCCCGAAAGTGCAGCTCGTGAGGCAACACAACGGCAGTATATTAGCACGTGAACAGTCTGTTGTCAACACAAAACCGCTCTAAATTTTGTCACTAATTTTATCATTACATCCCGCGTTTTTTATATTATACTTATGAGAAACAGGCTTTCGCAAGTTTTTTCGGTCTTTTTCAGGAGGAAATCAATGAGACAGCTCTTGACTGAGCTCACCGCCATCCCCGGCGGTCTCGCTCACGAATATCCCGTCATGTGCTACATCAGGGACAGGCTCAAAGGCAAGGTCGATACCATGATGATCGACGGTATCGGCAACCTCATCGTATCCAGGAAAGGCGCGCTCGAAGGGCCCGAGGTGCTGCTGGCGGCCCACGCCGACGAGGTCGGCTTCATAGTCTCGCGCATAGAGCCGCAGGGTTTCATACGTTTTGAGCTCAGGGGCGGGCAGGACAGCCGCACCCTTCCCTTCATGCCCGTGGTGATATCCACCGACAAGGGCCCCGTAAAGGGCGTCATAGGCTATATCTCGGCCCACATGAGGCGCTTCGACAACGCCGAGAAGGTCACCGATTACAGAGACCTTTACATCGACATAGGAGCCGACAGCGCCGAGCAGGCCAAAGAGATGGGAGTCGCCCTGGGCGACGCCATCACCTGGGACACTCCCCTCACCCAGTTGGGCAAGGACAAATGGCTGGGCCACGCCTTCGACGACAGGGCTGGCTGCGCCATACTCATAAAGATGTACGAGACCCTCGACTTCTCGAAGGTCCACGGGACCGTCTGGTCCGTCTTCTCGGTACGCGAAGAAGGAGGCCTGCTGGGAGCGGGAGTCGCGGCCAGGAGCCTGGCGAGGGACCACGCCTTCGACGTCGCGGTCGCCGTCGACACCACCCCGGCCAGAGACACCCTTGAGCCCCGCCTGAACGATCACGGCGTCGAGCTGGGCAAGGGCCCCACCGTCAAGATACTGGACAACAGCTATCAGGCGACCCCCTCGGTATTCAAGAAGATACAGAAAGTCGCCGCCGAGAACGGCATCCCCTGCCAGGACGAGATCTACATGGGCATAGGCACCGACGCCGGCGCCATCTACATCTCAGGCTGCGGCGTCCCCACCTCGGGCATCTCCATCCCCTCCAGATACTGCCACTCCGCCAGGGAGATAGTCCACGAAAGAGACATGGAGCAGAGCCTCGAGCTCCTCAACGCCTTCCTGCTGAGCCTTGAGGACAAGGACGAGTTCAGACACAAGCTCTAAGATAAAAGCCCTTGCGGGCACATCGCAGAGCCTAAGGAACACGCGAAAGCTCCCGGATACATCTCCGGGAGCTTTTTCACGCCTGATATCCGCTTTCAGCGGCGCTTCAAAACGGCCCGCGGCTTTTGGAGCCCCGGTCTTAGGGCTTTAAGGCCATGAGCTCCCGCGCGAACGCCCTCGCCCCGCTCACGGCCTCCTCGGACGCGAAATCTTCGCGGTCGTTCACGTGCCGCACCGAAAAGAGACCTGAGTAAATGAGGCCGGAATGTTCGCACAGCCTCTTTATGCCTGTCTCGAAAGGCCCGCAGGCATATTCCCTCTCGTAACCGTGGGTCGCGAGTATCGCGACTCTTTTGCCCGCCCACAGAGACCCTTCTCCCCTGCCGTAGAACTTGTTGAGCCCGTAATGCCTGTCCAGGACGTTCTTCATGGGAGCGGCGCAGTACCAGGCGTATATGGGCGTCGCCAGCACTATCAGGTCCGCCCATACTATATCGTCCACCACCTTGTACATATCGTCTTTGATCGGGCAGCCGTACTCGCCGCTGACCTGCTGGCAGGCGTAGCAGCCTCTGCAGGGCGCGATGTCCATGCCGGCGAGAGCAAGATAGCGGACTTCGGCCCCGAGGGCCTCCATCTCTTCCATAAAGGGCCGGCAGATCAGGGCGGTATTGCCGTCGAGCCTTGGGCTGCCCATAAGTATAAGAACTTTCATGTCTTTTCTCCTCGGCCGCAGGGGTCTTTTGTGGATCCTTTCGGAAACACATCTCCGAAGGACGGTCCCCCGGAGATGTGTCGTTCTTTTCGTGTCTGTACAGTTCAGCCTGATGTCTGACAGATCACAGGCTGAAGTACCTCTGCATCATGGTCACGATCTGGGAACGCAGGCAGGGCTCAAGAGGTATGAGCCTGCCGTTCGATCCTTCGATCACGCCCTCTTTGACGAGCCAGCAGAAAGGCTCGTAAGCGTACTCGGGAACATCAGATACATCGGAATAGTCGAGCTCAAAGGCCCAGAGGTCCTTGAAACCGCCGCCCAGAGACTTCTCGTAGCGGTAGAGGAAGGCCGCGACCATCGATCTGGTTACTGGCAGGCCCGGCGAGAAGGTCGTCTCCGAAGTACCGTCGGTTATGCCCTTTTCATAGGCCCAGAGCAGCGCATCGTAATACCAGGAGCCCTTGACTGTGTCTGCGAAGGGGATCTCGCTGATGCCCGCCTTCGGGCTTCCGGCCGCTCTCCAGAGGAAGGTGACCATCTGCGCTCTGGTGGCGGTGGCGTTGGGAGCGAAATGGGTATCATCGACTCCGTCGGTGATCCTGTTCTCCCAGGCCCACTGCACCGCCTCGTCGTACCAGACGCCGTTCGCCACGTCCACGAAGGGATGGCGGGGCTTCTTCGCGGGTTCGGACGAGGTCGATCCGCCGGAACTCTTCTTCTTAAAGAGTGCCTCGATCTCCACGTTCGCGGCGGGCATCATGAATCTGGCGCTGATGGCGCCGGGGCTGGTGATGATCGCGCCGCCGGTCACGACCTTCCACTCCTTGAAGGTCTGGCCGCTCTTCTTGTCGGCGGTAATGGTCACGGTCTCGCCTTCTTCGGCCTCGGTCTTGTCAGTCGTGCCGCCGGTGATCTTGATCGTATAGAGGACCGGTACGGGCTCATCGGGGACGAACTCTTTGATCTCGATCTCCTGTGCTTCGGAAGCGAGGACCGTGCCGGAGGCTGTCGTCCTCACGTAATAGGTACCGGCATCAAGATCTTCGGCCGCGCCGCTGCAGAGGATCCAGGCCTGGCCGTCTTCGCTGAACTCGTGGACTCCCTTTTCGGTCGGGATGCTGCCCTTCTCATCTTCAGTCGCAGGCTGGACCGGGGTGAGTTCGGGCTTTTCGGCCCTGGTGATCTCTATCATCTGCGGCTCGCTGTCCAGCATGGTGTCGGTATCAGAGGCCGGCTTTATTATCGTGATCTCGCAGGGCTCAAGCTCCGTGAGCTCGACCTCTTCAGCCATTGCCAGCGCGGATTCGCCGCCGTCTATCTGCCAGGTCATTCCGGGCTCAAGGCCTCTCAATATGCCGCTGTCGTATCCGTCCGCCTCAAAAACAGCCTCGGGAGTCTCTTCTTTGGTCTTGAGACTGGCGTCTGGCAGCTCGATCTCGGCGTCAGCCGTCGGGATGCCCGAGACGGTGATCTGAGTATAGTCGTTCCGGGTGATCTCGATACCGTTCATCTCGTCGGATCCGTAATCCTCGGGGAAATAATGACCTTCGGCCGCGCTCAGGACCACAGGCTCCATCTCCTCTTCGGCCTGAACGCCCTGCTCCGCTTCACCGTCCGTTATCTCCATGCCCTCCCCCGGGATGACCTCCACGGAGAACAGCCTGCCTATGATGACCTCACCAACATATTTCTCTTCGGAGTCGCCGACCGCGGAGATCGTATTCTGCAGATTGACCATCGTATAGTTTTCCGGACTGATGACGACGAGATCGTCCTTCAGCTCGAGCCCTCCGTTGGACATCAAAGCGGCGTATCTTTTATTCATATCTGCTGCCCCGGTGGCTTTGACGAAACTCTCTCCGGAAACGACGAGCTTATTTGCGTACCCGCCGTATACGAGTATACCTACGCCCCCCGGGCAGTCAGCCTCAACGTGACTGCTGTCTATCTCAAAGTTCCAGGATGAGATGCCGCGTCCGCTGCCGTCCTCAAAGACACCGACAGCAGTCACTTTGCTGCCGCTTATGGAGAGATTGCCATAGTTGCTTATGCCGGTCGATCTGTCTGCAGTCCCTTCCACCCTTATCTGTGCGTCTTCGATCTTAAATGTACCGTCCATGACATTGGCCGATATGCCGGATATGCTGCCCCTGGCGTCCAGACTGCCGCCTCTGATGGTGAAGGAGGTGCAGTCATAGCCGGTCACGATGCCATTGTCCGCTCCGCTGAGATAGTTCTCTCCTGTGAGCTCTATGGTGAAGTCTTCGATGCCTGCGTCGAAGATATTGGCTGTTTTATCTTCATCGCCGGCCTCGCTCTTGCCTGTGATGTTGACGCTGTCCAGATATAGAGTGCCCGTTTCGGGATCGTATCTGGCGTCGCCCTCGTCTGCATCCACGCCCTCGATGATACTGAGGTCGCCCGCGTTGGCGTCCGTCACCTGCGAGCCCCCTACCCAGAGGGGATACTTGCTACCTATGACCATCTTTTCAGCATAGTTGCCGTCAGCGTCAGCCATGGCAGGAATGAAATTACCCAATTTTACTAATTGTCCGCCTGCAGGTTCCAGGAGCTCAAGTCCATCATTGATCTCGAGGCCTCCCCAGGTCATCAGAGCGGCATGACCGTATTTCATATCAGCTTTTCCGATCGCCGTGACGAGGCTGCTGCCGGAGACTATGAGTTTTTTGCTGCTGTTGCCGTATACAGTGATCCCGTTGCCGTCTTCGCAAGTCGCCTCCACGACGCTGTCGGATATTTCGAATATCCAGGTGAATATACCGTAGCCCACTCCTTTACCGATGGCCGTGAGCTTGCTGCCGCTGATATTGACATTTCCACTGCAGGAGATCCCATAGCCGTTCCCTGAATTATCCCCGGTCTCTTCAGCCCTGACTTCGTGATCCACGATACTGAACGGGCCAGCGCCGACTGTGAC
>JAEEIC010000163.1 GCA_016281165.1 Bacillota bacterium
GCGAACTCGCCCTCCACATAGGGGAGCTTCTCTTTTATGAAGGCCCTGTCCACTATCTCAAGGCCGGGGACCCCGTTGGCGTCGCCCTGGGCCTTGAGCTTCTCGAGGGCCTTCCTGTCGTCTTCGTTGAAACCGACGACCAGCTTGCCGGTGCGCTTATAGGGGATGTCGAGCTCCGCGGCCAGCTGGTCGAAGCCCGCGTTGCCTTCAACGCAGTATCTTGCCATCTTCGTGCCCGGCTTGTTGTTAAAGCCCGCGTGCAGCACCCCGGAATTCCTCGCGCTGGTGCCGCAGCAGACGTCGGGAGCCTTCTCCAGGACCGCGATATCCAGCCTGTAGCGGCTGAGCTCCCTGGCAATGGCCGAACCGATGACGCCGGCTCCTATGATCAAAACATCGTAGATCTCTTTCATGTCCGCTCCTATCCGGAACTTCCGAAAAGACGCGGGGACCGCCTCAAGGACGCTCCCCGCCTGCCTGTGTTCTAACTATGGTCCCGGGGCGCTTTTATAAAGCCCCGGCTCTCATTTCTCGTAGAGGGCGCAGGACACGAAATGTCCGGGCGAGACCTCCGAGAGGGGTATATCCCTGCCCGTGCACTTCTCGCTGCAGAAATCGCATCTGGCGGCGAAGCGGCAGCCGGGCTTGGGCTCGATGGGGTTTCCGACCTCGCCCCTGATGATCTGCGGCCTGCTGTGGCGCTTCTCCACCTTGGGGACGGGTATGGCCGAGAGCAGAGCCCTGGTGTAGGGATGCATGGGGTTGGCGAAGAGCTCGTCCGAGGTGGCCTTCTCAACGCACATCCCCAGATACATGACGGCGATCTCGTCGGATATGTGCTTTACGACCGAAAGATCGTGGGTGATGAAGATGTAGGTCAGGCCCTTGTCGTCCTTGAGGTCCATCAGTATGTTGAGTATCTGGGCCTGTATGGACACGTCCAGGGCCGAGACCGGCTCGTCGCAGACGATGAACTTGGGGTCGAGGGAGAGCGCTCTGGCGACGCCTATGCGCTGCCTGCGGCCTCCGTCAAGCTCGTGGGGGTAGGCGTCCTTGAGCCTGGCGGCCAGACCTACGGTGTCCATGAGCTCGTCGACCTTGTCGCTGATCTGCTTCTTGCTCGACATCACGTGGTTGACGATGAGGGGGTCGGCGATGAGCTCGCCTACGCTCATTCGGGGGTCGAGGCTCGAGTAGGGATCCTGGAAGATCATCTGCATGTTGAGCCTGGCCTTCTTGAGCTGGCTGCTGCTAAGATCGTTGACCTTGACGCCGTCAAGTATTATCTCGCCGGCCGTGGGCTCGATGAGCCTTAAGATGGTCTTGCCCAGGGTCGACTTGCCGCAGCCGGACTCACCTACCACGCCGAGGGTCTTGCCCTCGTCTATGGTGAAGCTCACGTCGTCGACGGCGTGGAGCATGCCGGCCTTGGTCGGGAAGTATTTCTTGAGATTCTTTACTGTAAGAAGCGGTCCGCCCATGCTAAGCATCCTCCTTTACCTGTTCTGCGGCCCCTGACTTGCCCATGCCCGCGTAGAGATGGCAGGTCACTCTGTGGGTGCCGTCTATGATCTCGGGAGGTGCCTGCTCCCTGCATATATCCATGCATTTCGGGCACCTGGGGTTGAATTTGCAGCCCTTGGGCAGATCGGTGGGATCCGGCATCAGGCCTTCGATGGGGCTGAGCCTGTCGGTCTTGTGCTCAAGATCGGGCAGCGAGCCGAAGAGGCCCGTGGTATAGGGATGCTGCATCTTTCCGGAATAGATGTCCTCGACGGTGCCGTTCTCGATGATCTCGCCCGCGTACATGATGGCGACGTTGTCGCACATCTGGGCGACTATGCCCAGGTCGTGGGTGATCAGTATCAGAGCGGTGCCGAGGTTGTCTCTCAGCTCGTCTATCATGGCCAGCACCTGGGCCTGGATGGTGACGTCCAGGGCGGTGGTGGGCTCATCGGCGATGATGAGCTCGGGCTCGCAGACCAGGGCGATGGCGATGACGACTCTCTGCTTCATGCCTCCGGAGAGCTGGTGGGGATAATCGTATTTGCGGCCCTTCTGTATGCCTACGAGCTCCAGGGTCTGGTCGACCTTGGCGTTGATCTGATCGGGGGTCAGGTCCTCCTTGTTGTGGTATCTGAGGGCCTCCGCGATCTGATCTCCTATCCTCATGATGGGGTTCAGGGCCGACATGGGGTCCTGGAAGATGATCGCGATCTTCTCGCCTCTGATGGCGTTCCTCATGGTGGCTTCGGGGATCGTGAGCAGGTCTTCTCCTTCGTAAAGGATCTTGCCGTTAAGGATCTTCGCGGTCCTGTCTGGCAGTATCCTCATGATGGAATAGGCTGTGGTGGTCTTGCCCGCTCCGGTCTCTCCGACTATGCCCAGGGTCTCTCCCCTGTTCACCTGAAAGCTGATGCGGTTGACAGCCTGAACGACCTCCTGGCGGGAGGTGTATACGACCTCCAGGTCTTCGACCTTGAGGAGAGGCTCGGGTGTATTAGCCATCGCGGCTTTATTGTCCA
>JAEEIC010000164.1 GCA_016281165.1 Bacillota bacterium
GATCCGGTTCCGCTCCCTGCCGGAAGAAGCGATGCGCAAGGCATCAGGAAAGGAAGACATGTCTTCAAAAGATCTCGCGTCGGTCGGCATAACCTTCGTCGACCCTCAAAAATACCAGCTCGCGCATCAGGACCATCTTTCCCGGATGTCGGTCAATTTCTCTTACCTTGACAGCCTCAGAAAGGGGATCCTGAAGGAGACCGAGGATAAAGCGAAGAGCTATGCCTCACAAGCAGCGGCGAAAGACCGCGAGGACACGATCAAGCGCGCGCAGGAAATATATGCAAAGTCGATCGCCAAAGATCCTCTTTACGCTCCCTGGTACGACGCGTACAAGGCGGCTCAGGACGCCGAGTTCGGTATGGTGAAGAAGGGTCATATGTGGGGCATAGGTATAATCACCGACGGCCTGGCGGATATCGTGAACGATATCAGAGACTCAAAGCATAAGGATCTCACTCTGAAGTCCTGCATGGCCAGCCTGCCCGATGACGGGCTTCTGGCGTCTTTGGTAAATAAATATGCTAGTGGTTGGATCGCTGAATACTGCAGGGTCATCCCCTACGAGACGGTAAAATACAATCTTGAAGACACGAAATACCCCCAGTACTGTAAGGTCCAATCGGAGTATTACCGCTCCCAGCCCCAGGCTATGAACGGGCTGCAGAGGCTCAAGGATACCATGGCTCTGATGTACCAGGACTTCTATCAGAAACGCTTTGAGGCGAAGAAAAAAGAACTGCTGAGGCCCGCCAACGACAGGTATGTGGCGGAAAAGAGGCGTATCACGCTTGAGAATCAGGAGATGCTCGACAGCGATACCGAAGAGGTCATCGCTCTGATCAAAAAGCTCGTGAGCGCTCCCCAGGCCATGGACGGCATGGTCAAGTTCACCTATGATGAGATCAAGAAGAGAGACAACGGCATGGACAAGGGAAAGCATGTCGCGCTGATAGAATACACCGTCCGTTATCAGGTCTTCAAAGACCACATAATGTACATGTACGACAGCTCCTATTCCAATCCGCTCTCGAATTTCGTCTTCGAGGAGAACAATTACAAGCTCCTCGCCGGCGATGCCCAGTGCTGCGCCGTCGCTCTGGTGCTCGGCCAGTCCGTCACCATGATGCTCAAGAGCGATCCCGTTTTTGAGATGGCCGACATCACAGCGGAGGGCATATACAATGAGATCAGTCTTAAGATAAGCTATCCCAACGCGGAGCATACCGAAGCGATCAGCCTGTTCTGATCACCGCCGGGCGATTTTACACGAAGCTTCACACATTTTACTGCGATCCCTGTCATGAAAAGATGACAGACCTGTTTTGAGGAGCATGATGGATACCGAAAAAGCATATAATTCATATAAGCATTTCTGCCGCTACGCGCTGCGCGAGGCGGAGGATCTCGAAAAGGAGACCCAGCAGGAGATCAAGTCCCTCAACGCCGTCATCAGCGGGGCGGATACTGCTTTCAGCGCCAGCGGCGAGGAGATCGAGAAGAGATACAGGACGGCCCTTAAGAAGCTGGATCTTTACTATACAATCGCCAGAGAGCACTGCAGGCTGCGCATCGAAGACGTCAGCGCCTCCGCGGAGGAGCCCGATTTCAGCGCTCTTTCCAGGATGGCCTCGTCGATCGGAAAGTACGATTACAACGATCCCAGGGCGGATGAACTGGTGAGAGTTCTGGCCGGGAATTACGGCTGGGTCAAAAAGATGAGGGACAAGGAGCTCGGCTCCGTCGGGAAGAAGGACGTCTCGGGTGAAAAGCAGAGGCTGCGGGAGGTCACCGAGCAGTATGAGAGAGATCAGCTGGCTCTTAAATACGACCTTTCGCAGATGCTCATCGACATGGAGGAAGAGACCGAGGCCTTGAGGAACGCCTTCGCTCTCGCGCAGGTCAGCAGCGAGGACTTCGAGAAGGCGGCGGAAAAGGCGGAGAGGCTGATCCCCATGTACATGGTGAGAAGAGAGCTCTTCGCTCCTCCGCTCATAGAAGATGAACTGGCCGAAAAGCTCGAGGGCGTGTATGATAAAGGCTCCGCTTCGCTCAGCTACCCCCATTTCGAGGGCATAGAGGGCGGGAACCGCCTGCTCATCACATATAAAGAGAACGCGGACGCGGTCAGGGGAGAGGTCGTTTCCCTGGTACTGAACTTCCTCAAGAGGGTGCCTCCCTCGCAGCTGCGCATATCTTTGATAGACCGCGTGAGTTATTCCCCGAACATGATAAGAGGGCTCCTGCCTTTGGGCGGAGTGCTCGACCCTGTTCCGGGCAGCGAGAGCGAGATAGTTGAGTACGTCAAAAAACTGGCGGAGATATACCGCGAGATCGAAAGGAAGCTGGACCACAAGAGCCTCGACCGCTTCATACAGGAGGGCGGGAGCTTCCCTTACCGCCTTCTCATACTGCACGAGGAGGGCGCGTCCTTCGGCGGGCAGGACGCTCTGCGCTATCTTAAGGAGAATGCCGGTGCTCTGGGCATCACCGTTATCACCGTAAGGCGCGAGACGGGCAGCGAAGCGCCGCGGAAGGAGGCCGGCTGCGAGGCCTGGATAAGAGAGGAAAATGACGGTTTCCGCCTCGAGGACGGAACTTACGCTTCGCTCCTCTCCGGCGACGCTGTCATCCCGGACAGCTTCAGGGCTCTGCTCGTTCCCGCCGCGGAAGAGAAGAAGATAAGCAACCTGATGAAGGATCATGTGAGCTTCAGGACCCCGATGAAGGGCCTGAAGAAGAGGGGCAGGATCTCGGTGCCCTTCGCCGTCGACGACAGCGGCAAGGTCATAGAGGCTGACTTTACCAATACAAATTTCGCGGCCTTCATGGAAGGCGCCGCGGGCTCCGGAAAATCATCGCTGCTGCACGTCATCATCACCGGCCTCATGATGCGCTATCATCCCGACGATATCGAGCTGTGGCTCGCC
Source organism: Bacillota bacterium (assembly GCA_016281165.1). Lineage (GTDB taxonomy): Bacteria > Bacillota > Clostridia > Peptostreptococcales > Anaerovoracaceae > RGIG2707. The sequence goes on from JAEEIC010000164.1 coordinate 2,931, forward strand.
GATTTCAAGATGACAGAGTTCGGGGAATACGCGAAACAGGAGCTTCCGCACGTGAAATGCGTGCTGCTCGACTCCAGCGAGGACCTCGTATACGACCTTGTGGACCGCCTGACCGACAAACTCAACGAGCGCAAGCTGCAGTTCTCCAAGAACAACTGGTCCTCGATAGGAAGCGTCCCCGCTGACGTCTACATGCCCGAGATCTTCGTCATCATCGACGAGTTCGGCGACATGTCGAAGGTACTGCAGAGGACGGCGGGGGAGGGAGCCGACAGGGATTACCGCGACAAGATGGAATATCTGCTGCGCGAGAGCCGCAGCTTCGGCTTCCACTATATCTTCTCCAACCAGGCCTTCACCGAGGGCTCCCAGGGACTCAGCGAGATGGCCAAGCTGCAGATCCGCAGCCGCTTCGCCCTGCTCAACGAGCGCAGCGAGATCAGGGCCATACTGGACGCCGGCAGCAGCAATGACGAGAGGGTGCTCGAGTGGATCAAGAACATCAGGCCCTTCGAGACCCTGTTCAGAGTGCAGGAGGGCGATGAGTTCGTGATCAGAAAATACACGAACCTCTATATACCCGAGGACGACCGTCAGGAGTGGTTCAAAAAGATCAAAGCCCGCTACGAAAAGAGCGCGCGCTTCGATCCCGACGACGACAGGGCTTATCTCAAAAAAGACCTGGTCATGATCGACGGCACCAGGCCCCAGAGCTTCGAAGAGAACCTGCGGTACATGATAAAGAAGGAAGACGACATGTATCTGAGCAAGGGAGATGTGCCCATCTTCGCCGGCGCTCCCATGAGCTTTGAGAGGGTCGAGCATTTCACCCTGCGCAGCTTCGCGGCGGAGAACGTGCTGCTGATCGCCCAGGACCCGAGGCATCAGACCGCGGTCGCAAGATCGGTGCTCGATTCGTGGAAAAGGCGGGGGCTCTCCTGCGAGATCTGGGCCGATCCCGGCCAGAGCGCCTTTGAGAGCTTCGGCCGTTCCGTGCTGGATGACATAATAACTTATACGGATCTCGGCGAGATCTGCGAGAGAGTGGACGAGCTGAAAAGGATCGTGAAGAAGAAAAAGACCTCGCCCGACCTCATAGTCGTGATGGGCTATGACCGCATCTGCAGCGCCATGGAACTCATGGCCGACGCCTGGGACGACGAGGAGGGCGATGATAAGGAGCCCGAGATCTCGGCGGCAGCGCTGCTCGATGAGTTCGAGGCCGCCACCGACATCGAAGAGAAAAGACGCATCAAAAAGAAGATCGACGAGTTCAACGCGGGCATAGCGAGCGCGGCCGCGTCCTCGGAGGATCTCAAGATCACGGACGCCAGAGACGATATCAGAAGGCTCATAAAGCTCGGCCCCATCTTCGGCATCCATTTCCTCTTCGTCTTCGAGAGGGCCGCCGCCTTCAAGATGACGCCGCTCGATATCTCCGCCTTCGGGCACAGGCTGCTCTTCTCCATGAGCAGAGACGACGCCATGACCCTGGAGGCGAGCCGCCAGCATCCGGAGCTCCTTTCCGCCGGCTGCTTCATGTATACCGACGGCCAGAGAGTGGTCAGCATGAGGCCTTATATGACGAAGGGAGTTCCCCTGTATCCCGGCTGGGAGCTGGGAGACGAGGGAGAAGTGACGGAAAGGAAGGCGTGAGATGGCGAAATATCCCATAAGCAGAGAGGGGATAAGGCAGTTCCTGCAGCTCAAGAAGACCTTTGTCGCCGTAGCGCAGGAGATAAAGACCAGGGGCGAGCTCCTTGAGCAGGTGGTCAGGAGCAATGAAGAAGCCTGCGGATATCTCTATCAACCGATGATGGAGTATATAAGCGGGATAAAAACGATGGAGGGCCGCTACGAGCTTGCTCTGGCCGCGGTCAACGGCAGGATAGACAGGATCATCGCGAAGATAGAAGAGCTCCTGGGCGCGGAAGCGGAAGGCGCTTCCGGAGCCTCATCGGTCTCGCC
>JAEEIC010000165.1 GCA_016281165.1 Bacillota bacterium
TCGGCTTCGAGGACGGGGTCCCGACCGTGACCGCCTGGACGGGCAGGGGCTGATACAGCGGAAGAAGAGAAAGAAGTTCAGGAGGAGAGCAGATAATGAGCATGGATATAAGCCTTATAAAGCACGGCAGCGAGGGCGAGCTCAAGCTCGACGGCTTCATCGACGCCAGCAACGCCAACGAGGTGGAGAACGTCCTCATGGATATCGCTGATCAGTTCGACAGCCTTGTCTTCGATATGGAGAAGCTCGAGTACGTCTCCAGCGCGGGGCTGAAGGCCTTCAAGAAGGTCTACGTCAAGCTGCGCTCCAAGGGCGGCTCCGCCTACGCGAAAAACGTCCAGAAGGCCATCATGGAGGTCCTGGAGGTCACCGGTTTCTCGCGCCTTTTCAAGTTCATATGAGGTCTGCTGCGTAAAATGGAAAGTCTCACGATAAACGCCGAGGTAAGGAATCTCGGCCTGGTCAACAGCTTCGTTTTGAGCCGCCTTGAGAACTGCGGCTGCCGTGACCACCGTACCCTCATGCAGATACGCCTGGCCGTGGAGGAGATATTCGTCAATATCTCGAGCTACGCTTACGACCCTTCGGTGGGGCCCGCCGAGGTCCGCTGCGAGGTGCTCCAGGATCCATTAAGGGTAGTGATCCAGTTCCTCGACGGGGGCAAGCCCTTCGATCCTCTGGCCAGGGAGGATTCCGACACCTCCGAACAGGCTCTGCTTGAGCGCGACGGGGGCCTGGGCATACTCCTCGTGAAGGATACCATGGACGAGGTCAGCTACGAATACAAGGACGGCAGGAACATCCTGACCATACTTAAAAATCTTTAGGAACGGAGACCGTATGCCTGTAAAAAGCATAAGGGAGATGAGCGCGGGCGAACGCAGGCGCCACTCTCTGGGCGTCCAAGGTATTTAACGCGACCATACTGAACTGAGTGATCATAGGCCTGGCGGCTCTGCTGATAGGCCTTGCTTTTTATATGTACGTCCTGGCGGGCCAGATGATAGAGAACACCTTCAACGTGGCCAACAGCGTCTCTGTCTCCGTCACGCACGGGGTAGATTCCATCGGATTATCCGATCAGGTCATGGAGACGTACAGGAGCCTCGGCAAAGAGGAGCGCTCCCGGGTGGGGACGCCCGAATACAGGGCCGCTTTCTCGCGTTTGGAGGAGACCGAGGATTATGATGTCCTCTATCATATGCTGCGCAGCTTCCTCGAAAAGAACGAAGGGGTCTTCGACGTCTATGTCGCCATGTACGACAGAGAGACGGGCGCTCCGGTCTACTTCGCAGATCCCGATACGGATCCCGCGACCAGGTGTCTTCCCGGCGACTGGGGGCAGTCGAAAGCAAGGAGATCGAGCGCTTCCTGAACTGGGACGGAGAAGGGGCGCTCTATCACATAGGCAATACCGATAAATACGGCTGGCTCTGCACGGCAGGCTACCCCATCGTAGAGAAGAAGAGCGGCGAGGTCAAGGCCTTCGTGCTCGCCGACGTCACCATGCTCTCGATCTTTTCCGCGGCCAGGAGCTTCGCCCTGCAGTTCTCGCTCTCGATCCTGGCGCTCACCATGCTCATCGCCTGGATCTCCACCCGCCGCATGAACAAAACCGTCGTCGCTCCCATCAACCGCATCGCCGAGGCGGCCCAGCGCTACGTCAGCGACAAGAAGAACGGAGAGGGCGTCAGCGATCATTTCGGCAGGCTCAACATCCATACAGGCGACGAGATCGAGAACCTGAGCATCGCCATGGCCGACATGGAGCAGGATATCGACAACTATCTCGAGGATCTCACCGCGGTCACCGCCGAGAAGGGCCGCGAGAGCTTCAGGCAGCTCGCCAGCGAGGGCAAGATGCAGGCTCTGGGCAGGGCGATCGAGACCAGTTCGAAGAACCACACCGTAGGCGCCGCCCAGTGGCATATCGACTGCGCCGTGAACAGCCTGAACGGAGGGAACCTGAACAGGCATTTCCCCGCCGAGAACCTGGCCGCGATATACACCGCCCACGAGCTGGCGTCCCAGGCCGAGGCCGGCGCGAAGATAGACAAGGAAGCTTTTGAAGCGTCGAAGGAGCAGATGATGGAAGATCCTCTCTTCCGCAAGATGGTAGACCGCTACTGCGACGACCCGGAGTATAAGGCCCGCATCAACAAGGACCTCTCTCTTGACGGCTCCGGCTCGATCCTCGCTCTCGAGTATCACAAGCTCAAGAATCCCCAGCCCGTGCGCAGGCCCGAGCAGGCCCAGCCCCAGCCTCAGCCGCAACCGTAGCGCCGTAAGGCCGCAGGAGGCCGTACGCGGCCTTTTACACAATATCTGGCGCTGTTATATCACATGAAGCATGAATGCCTCCTCAAAGCTGTTATAAGCCTTAGAAGGCGTCCGGATGATAAGAAAAAGTATATACAAAGATCCCGCCGTGTTACGGCGGGATCCTTTTTAGCATTTGTTTCGAACGCTAGTTTTTAAAGTACGTTCATTTACCTTTCGGTCTTATTTCACGACCTTCGCGAACTTCCAACCGAAGCCGACATTAACTACATAGCTGTTGTCGGGAGTGGGAAGGACCACGTTATCAGACTTGAGGTAACGGTTGGGGTTCTCCATGACAGGGATGATGGGGAGGTCTCTGAGCATGATCTGCTCCATCTCGAAAGCCATCTCGAGCTGCTTTTCTTTGTCGAAGCGCTCTTCGGTCTGGTTTGCTTTTACCCAGAGGTCATCCAGCTCGGGCTGGAAATAGGGCTCGTTCTTGTTCGCATAACTGGAGCGCCATACATTGTAACCGTTCCAGGGAGCGATCTTGGAGGTGGACCAGCCGCCCCAGCCAAGATCGTAGACGGACGGGTTGTCTCTCCAGGACTTCTTGGTAGCAGTCATCTGGGAGTTGGGCATGCCCTGGATGGAGAGCTCGAACTTGTCGGCGCCGAAGATCTCGGCAAGGGACTTCTGCAGGAACTCGGAGCAGGCCTTATACTTGGAGTTGTCGCTGCTGTAGAGCA
>JAEEIC010000026.1 GCA_016281165.1 Bacillota bacterium
CAGACGAAGGAGATAGAGAGCCTGCAGCAGAAGATCGCGGGCCTTGACGAGATACTGTCCTCGGAGGACGGGGTCAGGCAGGTCATCAGGAAGGAGCTCCTGGAACTGGCCGAAAAGTACCCGCAGGAACGCCGCACCAGGCTCGTCGAGCCTCCCGAAGAGGACGAGAGCAGCTTCGGCGCGGAGGAGTTCTTCATCCGGTTCAGCGAAGACGGATACATCAAGAGGGCGGACAGCGGCATCCCCTGCGACGAGGAGACCGAGATCATCGTCTTCTCGGACAGCACCGACGCCTACAAGGCGCGGGCGGTCGACGTGGGCGACAAGCCCGTCTACGCCGCCAGCCTGGCCGAGCTGGGCTCGGGCGAGAACATGGTGGGCTTCTTCGTGCTCGATGAGGAGCGCTTCGTCGTCACTCTCTACGACACGGGCAAGGTGAGCCTCTACCGCATGAGCGATTTCGCGACCAAGCTCAACCGCAGGAAGCTCAAAGGCAGCCTCTCCGCTTCGGCGGGAAAGCCCGTCGCCCAGCTGAGCGTCACTCTCGATGATTACATCGTGATCGAGAGCAGCAAGAACCGCAAGGTCGTGCTCCCGGTCTCGGGCCTCTCTCTTCAGAACAGAGGCGGGGGAGGGCGCATGGAGATGAAGCCCAGAAAGAAGGAGGAGCTCACGGGCCTGCGCCTGGCGAGCGACGCCGAGATCAAGAAGGCCACGAAGCAGGAGCAGATGAGCATCGATCTGAAAGACTGATCGCGGCGATCGATCATTCTTCATCCGCGATATGCAATATATTAATATATCGGTGTTGCTTTTGACATGCGTGTCGTGATAATATATCTTCGGTAGGGTCCGGAAAAAAAGATCCGCGGGCATTTCTGCGCGCGGTAAGGAAGAAGGGGGCCTTGCCGGAGGTATTTTTATGGAATCAGCATGGTATATCATCATCTGTCTTATCGTGCTCGCCCTCTGCTACGTCATCTTCAACTATTTCAAGATCAAGAAGATGCCCGAAGGCACTGACGACATGGTAGAAATGTCCGCCATCATCCGCAGCGGCGCCAACGCCTTCCTCAAGACCGAGTTCAGGGCCATCATCATCGTCTGCGCGGTAGTGGCAGTCGTCTTCACTTTATTCGTTGAGAAGTCCACCGGACTCACCTTCCTCATCGGAGCCTGCATGTCCAGCGTGGTCTGCATCCTGGGCATGAAGAGCGCCACCTACGCCAACGTGCGCACCGCCAACAGGGCCCGCGAGACCATGAGCATCGGCGAGACCGTCAAGGTCGCCCTCTGCGGCGGCAGCATCAGCGGCCTCTCCGTACAGGCCTTCGGTATGCTGGGCCTCATGCTCATCATCATCGTCGGCGGAGGCATCGATCCCGACGCCAGCAGCCACGGACTCATCGCCAATCTTCCCTGCAACCCGACCATCATGAGAGTCACCACCTATTCGCTGGGCTGCTCCGTGGTCGCCATGTTCAACCGCGTCGCCGGCGGCAACTACACCAAGGCGGCGGATATCTCCTCGGATATACTGGCCAAGCTGCGCCACGACCTGCCCGAGGATGACAGCAGGGTGCCCAACGTCATCGCCGACTTCATAGGCGACAACGTCAACGACATCGCCGGCAACTGCTCCGACCTTCTGGAGAGCTTCGTGGCCACCATCGCCGCGGCCATGATGATAGGCGTGACCCTCTTCAAGGTCGCCGAATACTCCGGCGGAGGCGGGGTCAATTACGACACCTTCAGAGCCACCATCCTCTTCCCGGCAGTGCTCGCCGCCTGCGGCCTGCTCTCCTGCCTGATCGGTCTGGGCTACGCCTCGATCAGGAAGATGGGAGACAATCCCTCCAAGGAGCTCGACATCTCCTCCTGGCTCTCCGCGGGACTCACCATAGTCCTCGGCTTCTTCGCCACCGGCGTCATCTTCAAGAACGTTCCTCTCTACGCCGACTTCAAGCTGGGCTATGTATCCCCCTGGGTCGCCGCCGCCTTAGGTATACTCAGCGGCGTCGCCATCGGTTCCATCACCGAGTACTACACCAGCACCGAATATAAGCCGACCCAAAAGCTCGCCGAGATCTCCACCGAGGGCGAGGCCTTCGTCATCACCAAGGGCGACGCCATCGGTTCCCGCTCTTGCCTGCTGCCCGTCCTGGTCATCGGCATCGCGCTCTTCGTCTCCGGCAAGATCTGCGGCACCTACGGCATCGCCGTCGCCGCTCTGGGAATGCTGGCCTTCGTCGGCGCCACCGTCTCCATCGACGCCTTCGGACCCATCGCCGACAACGCCGGCGGTCTGGCCGAATCCTGCCACCTCGATCCCGAAGTGCGCGTCATCACCGATAAGCTCGACGCCGTAGGCAACACCACCGCCGCTATCGGCAAGGGCTTCGCCATCGGCTCCGCCGCCTTCGCGACCGTATCCCTCATCACCGCTTATGTAGGCAACTACACCGCTCTGGGCCAGGAGCCCATGCTCAACTTCGCCTCCTTCACCGTCGTCGCCGGCGGCATCATCGGCGGCGCCCTGATCGAGTACTTCTCGGCCCTGCTCACCGACAACACCATCGAGGCTGCCCGCGACATGGCAGACGAGGGCGACAAGCTCCTCTCCATCCCCGGCGTGCTCGAGGGCACTGTCAAGCCTGATTACAACCACATGGTCCACATCGCCACCAAGAACGCCATCAGCAAGATGGTCGTTCCTTCGGTCCTGGCCCTCTTCATCCCCGTGGTCGGCGGCTTCCTCTTCGGAGTCGAGTTCGTCGGCGGCATCCTGGTCGGCGCCACCATCGTCGCCATCCCCAGGGCCATCTTCATGGGCAACTCCGGCGGAGCCTTCGACAACGCCAAGAAGTACGTCGAGACCGGCATGCTTCCCGGACACGGCAAGGGCTCGGCCGCGCATAAGGCGACCGTCACCGGCGATACCGTAGGCGACACCAGAAAGGACGTCGTCGGCGTCGCTCTGGACATCTTCATCAAGACCATGTCCACCGTCTCCAACACTCTGGCTTCCGTGATCTCCCAGTTCACCCTCATCGGTTAGGGAAGAGCCCGGCAGGAGCCTGAACAGACAAAAAACGGACTGCGCGGCCTTAGGGCCGCGCAGCTTTTATTTTGCTCCCGGTCCTTTTGGGGGCCGGGGGAAGGGCGCTTCTCAGATGTTTACGCTCTTGAGCCTGTCGAGCTGGGGCAGATCCACGCTGCCGCCCGAGATCACGAAGCAGACCTTTTCTTTCGGGGAGACCTTGATCTTTCCCGAGAGGACCGCCCCTATGCCTATGGCGGAGGAGAACTCGGCCAGCAGATGGCCTTCGAGCAGCAGGAGCTTCGCGCCCCGCAGAAGATCCTCGTCTTCGACGGCGGCCATCCCGTCCACGTACTTTCGCACCTGGGGGAAGCACAGGTCTCCGGGGCGGTTGGCGAGCAGGGCGTCTGCCATGGTGGGCTGCTGCTCTACCGTGACGGGCTCTCCCTCAGCGAGGCTCGCCGTGTACCTGGGGAGCTTCGCCGGCTCCGCCCCTATGACCTTGATGCCGGGGCAGAGGGACTTGACCGCGGTCGAGACTCCGCCGATGAGGCCTCCGCCCGAGACCGGCACTATCACCTTGTCGAGATCCGGCATGTCACGCGCGATCTCAAGGCCCAGGGTGCCCTGGCCCGCCATCACGTCCGCGTCGTTGAAGGGATGGACTATCAGCGCTCCTCTTTCCTTGGCGATCCTTTCCGCGACCGTAAAGCGCTCGACGGGAGAGCTCCTCACCACCTCGGCGCCCAGGGCCTTTATGGCATTCACCTTGATGTCGGGAGCGGTGTCGGGGATGACTATGAGGGCCCGGCTCCCCAGCATGCGGGCGGAAAGGCTCAGGGCCTTGCCGTGATTGCCCGAGGAAGCCGCGACCACGCCGCGGGCAAGCTCTTCTTCGCTTAGCTGCAGCATCCTGTTCAGGGCGCCCCTGATCTTGAAGGCGCCGGTGAGCTGCAGGCACTCGGCCTTGGCGTAGACCTCGCAGCCCAGGGCCTTGTCGAGGCCCGGCAGCCTCACTACGGGCGTGTGTATTATGTAGGGAGCGATCCTTGCCGCCGCTTCTTCTATCTCTCTGAGACCTATCATTTCAGTTCTCCTTTCTTCATATCATATATATCATGATACCGCAGGGAAGGGCCGCAGGCAACCGGCGCGGGGCCGCTAAGGGGACCGGTAAATGTCCGTATCTCAGACAATTGTTTTTTGCCGCTCCGTTCCTTTTAGTGATACAATAAACAGGCTCTTTCGCTTAAGGAGGCTGAGTATATGCTGAACAACTTCCTCATAACCTGCAATATAATGCTGCCGCTGGTGATCTACCTGGTCCTCGGCGCCGGGGGAAGGCGCGTCGGGATCTTCGGCGAGGATTTCAAAGCGAGCACCAACAGATTCCTGAACAATCTGCTGCTCCCTTTGACAGCCTTCAATTCGATCTACAAGGCGGATCTCGCCGGCTTAAGGTCCGGCAGCATCTCCGCCAGGTACGCCGGTATCGCCACGATAGTCTTCATATTCCTGATGATGTTCGCCGCGAGGCTCATCGAGAAGGATCCGAAGAAAAAGGCGGCGATAGTCCACTGCTCCATTAGGGGCAACACCATGCTCTACGCCCTTCCGATCGCGACCGCTCTTTACGGCGCGGATAATGTGGGCGAGCTGGTCGTCGTCATGGCGGTGGTCCTTACTATATATAATATAGCCTTCATCCTCGTCCTGGAGTATTACAGGAGCTTCGGGGACCGCGGCGCGGCCTCCGGCAGCACTCTCTCCATGGTCAAAGAGGGGCTGATCTCCTGCGCGAAGAACAAGATCCTCCAGGGCATAGTCCTCGGCTTCATCCTCAACGGCTTTCACGTCAAGTTCCCAAGCTTTCTTCAGACCGCAGTCACGAACCTGGCGAACATGACTGTCCCCATGTCGTTCATCCTTATGGGCGTCCGCCTCAATATGGAAGCCCTTAAGAGCAACAGCAGGAACGTCGTCATCGCGACGGCGGTCAAGCTGGTCATAATGCCCGCTCTCGTCATCATCCTGCCCCTGATCTGGGGCTGGAGCGGCAAGACCTTCGCTTCGGTCTTCCTCTGCTTCTCCACCTCGTCGGCGGTGACGTCCTACGCTACCACCGAGGCTCTCGGCGGGGACGGCGAGCTGGCGGGAGAGATCGTCATGGTATCGGCGGTGTTCTCCGCCGCGACCCTCTTCCTTTGGATATTCTGCTTCAAGCAGTTCGGACTGATATGAAAGGCAGCGGGCGCCGGGATGACGCCCGGCGGCAGATATCTCCTCAAAACAGGTCTCTAAACGATGCTGAAAAACAAGAATTTCTTTTATAATTTCATTCAGATCTTTTCCTTCGCCCTGATCAGCGGCATGACCACGGCCATCTCGCCCCTCATGCATATGCTGACCGAACACTACAGCGGAGTCTCGGTCACCGCGGTGAGGATGCTCTCCTCGGTGGTCTCTCTCTGCGGTATCTGCGTCTCGGTGCCGCTGACTCTCTTCTTCGGCAAAAGACTCAGGTTCAAGCCCCTTCTCACTCTGGGGGCCTGCCTTTTCTTGCTGGGGTCGCTGCCCTTCTTCGTTCCCGATCCGCCTTTCGCCGTCGTCATGCTCTCGCGTGTCTGCGTCGGCGTAGGCTTCGGCTTCTGCGCCCTGCGCAACGCCTGCGTGAGACGGATGTTCGCGGGCGACGACAGAGCCATCGCCGGGTGGCTGGGGATAATGAACGCCACCGTATCCATCGTCGGGGTCCTTTTGGGACCGGCGGCCGGGGCTCTGGCCGACCGCTTCGGCCTTTTCCACGGCTTTCTCGTCTATCTTCTCGCCTCGATCTCGCTCATCCTCATAACTCTTGTCTTCAGGGAGCCGCAGGAGGAGCCGGCGGATAAGCTCCCCTCTGACGGAGGCCGAAAGAGCAGGGACCGCATACCGCCCGCGGTCTTCCGTTTCGCCGGGGTCTGCGCCCTGACGACCTTCCTCGAGTACCCCATCTTCACCCTTTCCTCGACTCTGGCCGCGGTGCGCGGCTGGGGAGGGGCCGCCGTGGGAGGAAGCATACTGTCGCTCTTCTCCCTGGGAGGGATGGCCGGTTCGCTCTTCTACCCCGTGCAGAACAGCAGGCTGCCGCGCTACGGTCTCGCGATCGATTACCTGCTGCTCACCTGCGGATTCTCGCTCATGATACTGGCTCCCGCCGCGGCCGTCGCCATGACGGGCGCCTTCATGCTCGGCTTCGGCTTTACCAACCAGATGCTCTCTAACACCAAGTGGGCCGGCGACGCCGCGACGCCCGCGACCCGCACATTCGCGTCCACCCTGCTTCCTGTCTCTGTCTCCCTGGGAAGCTTCATGTCGACCTTCTGGATCCCGGTCGTGAGCCGCCTTACCGCGGGCCTTTCGTTCCTGAGGTCCGAACCGGAGAGAGTTTACTTTTTCTCTATACTGGTCTACGCGGCCTTCGCCGCCGTCTTTTTCGTGTTCGATCCCAGACCCGGGAGCAGGCGCTGAGCTTTTGTCCGCCGCTTCGCGGGACGCGGTCCTGTTTGCTGTTTTAGGAGAAGCGCTGATATGAGAGAAACTGTCTATCACGGAGGCCCGATACTGACCATGGACGCCGCTGCTCCGCGGGCCGGGGCGCTCCTGACCGCGGGAGACCGCGTGATCGCCGCCGGAGATCTTAAAGATGTGATGTCTTTGGCTGAGGATCCCCTCATGGTCGATCTTGAGGGCAGGACCCTGATGCCGGCCTTCGTCGACGCCCACAGCCACATGGCAGGGATGGGGCTTTACGCCCAAAGATGCGACCTCGAGGGCTGCGAGGATCTTGAGGAGCTGCTGGAGCGCATACGCCGCTACCGCCTGGAAAAGGGCCTCGTTCACGGCGAGCTCATACGCTGCCGCGGTTACGATCCCGCCTTGATGAAGGAGGGCCGTCATCCCGACGCTGCTCTTTTGGACAGCCTCGGCATCGACAATCCAGTCTGCTGCGTGCATCAGTCCGGCCACATGCTGGCCTGCAATACCGCGGCCATGAGGGCCGCCGGCGTAGACGACTCCTTCGTCTGTCCTCCGGGGGGATACGCGGCCAGAGACGAACACGGCCGTCTCACCGGTTATTTTGAGGAAGCCGCCCAGGCGCCTGTCAGCAGGGTCTTTGAGACCTTCAGCAGTGCTCAGATCGAGGAGGCGATCCTCGAGGCCCAGGACTATTATCTGCGCCGGGGCGTCACCACCATACAGGATGGGAGCGGCTGCGGTCCGGAGCGCTTCGCCTGCTTTGAGCGTCTGGCAGAGGCGGGCAGGCTTAAGGCCGACGTGGTGGTATACATCGGTCACAGGCCCGAATACGCGGATTTCTGGCGATACGCGAAGGAAAGATACGGCGGCGCTTACCGCGGGCATCTTAAGCTGGGCGGGATCAAGCTCGTTCTCGACGGTTCCCCCCAGGCGCGGACGGCGTGGATGCGCAGGCCCTATGAGGGCGGAGACCCTGACTACCGCGGTTATCCGGCCTTCAGCGACGAATATGTCCTGGATGTTCTCTGCCGCTCCATAGACGCGGGCCTTCAGCCCCTCGCCCACTGCAACGGCGACGCCGCCGCGGAGCAATTCCTCTCGATGTGGGAGAGAGCGGTCAGGCTCAAAGGCCGCGGCAAAGAGCTGCGCCCGGTGATGATACACGCCCAGACCGTCGGCTGCGACCAACTCGACAGGATGGGCGCGGTGGGCATGATGCCCTCGTTCTTCATCGGCCACTGCTATTTCTGGGGAGACACACACCTGAAGAACTTCGGAAAAGAGCGCGGGATGAGGATCAGCCCGGTAAAGGAGGCCATGGACCGCGGGCTCCCCTTCAGCTTTCATCAGGACAGCCCGGTAACGAAGCCCGATATGCTCTTCAGTGTCTGGTGTGCGGCGGAGCGCCTCACGAGGAGCGGCGTCCGCATCGGCCCCGAGAACCGCGTAAGCGCTTTTGACGCCCTCACCGGAGTCACCCGCGGCGCCGCCTACGGTTACTTCGAAGAGGATGTCAAAGGGGTACTGAAGCCCGGAGCCTTCGCCGATCTGGTCCTGCTGGACCGCGACCCGGCGGCCGTCCCCCCGGGGGAGATCAAAAACATAAAGGTGCTTAAAACTATATGCAAAGGCGCGGAGCTTCTGCCGTGAGGCCGCGCCGGCTTTCTTTCCGGAAGCTCTTTATTTAAGTACAGCCTTTGTTTTTAGAACATAATGAGTAGGAAAATAATAGTGATTACTACAAATAATCCTTACGAGATTGTTTGATTTATAACCGGCTATTATTATTATTTAATGGTATAATAATTGGACAATAGAAGAAATAGTATCTGTTCGTCTAAAGAAAAAAGGAGAGTTGTGTTTATGAGCAAAAGAGGTAAAATTCTTGGAACCATAGCATATATACTGTTTTTTGGTTCTATTGCAATTATGATTGTCGGAAGGAGCTTTAATGCTTTCACAATAGGATTGATAGGGATAGTTATATCTATTTTTTATATTATGATTCTAAAGATGATTGCGCAAGTTAATAAAGCTAAACTCGAAAGACAAGCAATGGAAGATATTCACAAAATTGCAGAGCAATTAGATAATAAAGAATCTTAATCTACAATTGTTTCTTAAAATTTGGGGATAAATACATTGTTATGTTTGGCTCAATATGTTTTTACCTATTATTCAAAATGACCCAATTGCTATAATCCTTAAATGATAAGATATCACGACCGGTACCTGTTCGTTTGTAATCGTGGGAAAGACTTCTAAGGAAATTATTATATGCAACCAAGCAACATAATAACGATCGGAGGATATGCAAGTGGCTTTTGATTTCAAGAAGGAATACAAAGGATTCTATATGCCGAAGAAGGAGCCCGGCATCGTGACGGTCCCGCGCGTGAACTATGCCGCCGTCAGGGGGCAGGGCGACCCGAACCTTGAGGACGGCGAGTACAAGCAGGCGATCGGCCTGCTCTACGGCATCGCCTATACCATCAAGATGAGCGCGAAGGGCGGCCACAGCATCGAGGGCTTCTTCGATCACGTCGTTCCCCCGCTCGAGGGCTTCTGGTGGCAGGAGGGCGCCCGGGGCGTGGACTACGCGCGCAAGGAGGACTTCCGCTGGATCTCCGTGATCCGCCTGCCGGATTTCGTGACCCCCGAAGACTTCGCCTGGGCAGTCTCCGAAGCGGAAAGAAAAAAGAAGGCGGATTTTTCTAAGGCCGAGTTCTTCAGCTATGACGAAGGACTGTGCGTTCAGTGCATGCACGTCGGTCCCTTTGACGACGAGCCCGCCACAGTCGCGAAGATGCACGAATATATGGAGGCTCAGGGCTTCGTCCTGGACATCTCCGCGCGGCGCCTGCACCATGAGATCTATCTCAGCGACGCCAGGAAGACCGCGCCGGACAAGCTTAAAACAGTGATACGCCACCCGATCAGAAAACTTTAGAACGCTTCGCGCCTCCGCTTTCGAAAAACTTGAAGCAGCGCCTGCCAAGGCGCTTTTATTGTGGTAAAATGAAATGTCCGCGATCGCGCGAGAGCGTAAAGGAGTTCCCATGCTGAAAGAAATTTTTCAAAGGGTGATCGACGAGGTCCCCGACTACAAGACCGTACTTACCAACGACGAGATGGACGAGAGCTCGCTGAGGCTGGCCGAAGAGCATCCCGAATGCGTTGAGCTCATCGAGCTCTGCCGCACGAGGGCCGGCAAGCCTTTATACTGCCTTAAGATAGGCCATGGCGAGAGGAACGCCGTCTTCCTCGGCGCTCCCCATCCCAACGAGCCCATAGGCTCCATGCTTTTGGAGTATTTCTCGCGGCGCCTTGCCGAAGACAGGGCCCTGCGGGACGAGCTGGGCTACACCTGTTGGATAGTCAAGGCCTGGGACCGCGACGGCATGGTCCTCAACGAGGGCTGGTTCAAGGGCCCCTTCACCATCACCAATTACGCGCGGAACTTCTACCGCCCGACGCATCTGGAGCAGGTCGACTGGACCTTCCCCGTCGACTACAAGGATCTGCACTACCACAGCCCCATCCCCGAGACCGCGGCCGTGATGAAGCTCATAGACGAGCTCAGGCCCGAGTTCATGTACACCATGCACAACAGCGGCTTCGGCGGCGTCTACTGGTACATCTACCGCGATATGCCCGAGATCGCCGACGACTTGAGGGCGGGAGCGGAGGCGCAGGGCGTCCCCCTCGATATGGGAGAGCCCGAGATGCCCTACTGCCAGCTCTATTCTCCCGCCGTATACCGCCTCTCCACCATCAGGGACAAGTATGATTACATGGAGAGCTGCGGCCTGGACGACGTCGGAAAGCGCATCATCTACGGCGCCTGCAGCGGAGAGTACGCGGGAAGGGCTTACGGCACCATGACCATACTCAACGAGATGCCCTATTTCTTCGATCCCCGCATCAGCGATATGAGCGAGAGCGGCAGGCTCTTCAGGGACGTCGTGCTCGAGAAGCTCGACTTCGTCTCCGAGGCCAATCACAATGTGCTGAGCTCGGTCGCGGCGGTAAGGAAATACATCGATCCCAAGGACCTCTTCCTGCGCATGATAGACGAGTTCTGCACCGAATCCCTGAGCGAGGCCGAGCGGAAGAGCGCCATGAGCGATCCCGCCTACGGGAGAAAGGCTCTGGTAGCGGAGGAGTTCTCGGCCATACTGGTGAACAAGTTCTACAAGCTGCTCAACTACGGTGTGCTGCTGCGCATGATAGAAAAAGCCCTGGCCGACATGAAGAAAGCGGGCGAAGAGGACCCGGAGAAGCTCAGGGTCCTTGAAAGCGAGCGCGAAAAGGCCCTCGGATACTTCGACCGCCTCGCCGCCAGGCTCGAAAAAGACATACACTATCAAGCCATACCCCTGAAAAAACTCATCTCGATCCAGCTCAATTCGGGCTTCCTCACCATGGAATACCTAAAGAAGGAGAACTGACATGGAAACAGTACAGGTCCTTGTGAACCAGCTCATAATATTCGTCATCTATCTGGCCATAGGCTTCGCCCTCGAGAAGGCGGGCATGGTGACCAAGAAGAACAGCGGGGCTCTGACGTCCTTTCTGCTCTACGCGGTGCTGCCCTGCCTCATCGTCAAGGCCTTCATGCAGCCGGGCTCCCCGGAAAAGACCCGCGAGCTGCTCTGGGCCCTGCTGCTGGCGGTGATCGCCCTCGCCATCGCCATGATAGTCTCTTATCTCTGCTTTAAGAAGGATCCGATCAGCAATTTCGGTTCGTCGTTCTCCAACGCCGGCCTGATGGGGCTTCCCCTGATCGCCGCTGTCCTGGGGACCGACGCCGCCTTCTACACCGCGGGCATGGTCGCCATGCTCAACGTGCTGCAGTGGACCTACGGCCAGTCCCTCATCACCGGCAACTGGAGCGAGCTGCAGCCGAAGAAGATCGCGAAGAACCCCCTGGTGCTGGCCTTCGTCGTCGGCCTGCTGGTCTATTTCCTGCAGATACCCCTGCCCAAGACCGTGAGCTCCACCATCAACTCCCTCGCCGCCTGCAGCGCTCCCATCGCCATGGTCATCATCGGCGTCTACCTGGGCGGCATGAAGCTCTCCGCCATGAAGGACAGATCGATATGGATCTGCAGCTTCGTGAGGCTCATCGTCATTCCCCTGATCACCATCGTGGTCTTCGCCCTCTTCAAGGATCTGCCCGTGATACTGCGCATGGCCATCTTCATCTCCGCCATGGCGCCGGTGGGCTCCAACATCGCCATCTACGTGGAAAGGCAGGGGCAGGACACCGGTCCCGCCACCGCTTTAGTCTGCCTTTCGACCCTGCTCTGCCTTCTCACCATGCCCGTCATGCTGATGATCGCGACGAAGGTCTGGGGATAGTACAGGCGGGGAAGGCTCTTCGCGGAGCGCCCATCCCCTTAAGAAAAGCCTTAAGATCAACGCTTCATCGCCGCGAGGCGATAATGCTCCGGATGTTATATAACACGAGCTCTGTATAGATCCGAACATCTCATAAGCTTTCCGGCTCCGCCGGAGGAAAGGAGGGTCCCGGGCCGAGCCGCCCGGGCAAAGACGAACATGAAATACGACACAGCCCTTTTCGCGGAGCATCTGCAGAAGATGTGCCGCGTACCGACCGTATCCAGCGCCGATCCCGACAAGACCAGAGTCTCCGACTTTCTCGAGCTCCACAAGGTGATGGAGGAATGCTGGCCCCTGGTCCATGAGAAGATGACCAAAGAAGTCGTCGGCAAGTGCGGCCTGCTTTATCACTATAAGAGCAGGAAGCCCTCGGGCAGGCTCCCCCTCATGCTCATCGCCCACCAGGACGTGGTCCCCGAGGGCGACTGGTCGATGTGGAAGTATCCCCCCTTCGGCTCGGAGATCCACGAGAACGCCATCTGGGGCCGCGGGACCACCGATTCCAAGTGCAACATCCAGGCCTACATGGACGCCCTGACCCTGCTCTTTGAAGAAGGCTGGGAACCCGACTACGACCTCTACCTGGGCTTCGGCTACAACGAAGAGATCATGGGAGGCGTAGGAGCCGCCGCGCCCATGATAGTCCAGACTCTTAAGGACAGGGGAGTGGTGCTGGGAGGCCTCATCGACGAGTGCGGAGGCATAGTCGAGAAGGACGGAAAGCGCTACGCCGACATCAATATCTGCGAGAAGGGCTATGTGGACGTCGTGTTCACCGCTCTCGACAAGGGAGGCCACGCCGCCTCACCCGAGAAGAACAACGCCCTCGTGAAGCTGGCGAAGACCATGATCGCCCTCGACGAGAATCCCATGCCGCCCTACATGAGCGGAGTCGTCGTGAAGCAGCTCGAGGCCCAGCACAGATACGGCCTCATCGACAACGAAGAGCTGGACGCCCTCTGCGGCGACGTGAAGGCCAACTGGGACAAGATAGTCGCGGTCTGCGAAAAGGACAGGCACCTCAACGGCCTGATCAGGACCACCAGCGCCATCACCATGTGCCAGGGCTCGGCCCAGGCCAACATCATCCCCGAGAAGGCGACACTCACCGTCAACAACAGGATCCTGCCCGGCCAGACCATCGACGATCTGCTGGCCCACTTCAGGTCCCTCGTTCCCGAGGGCGTGGAGATCTTCGTCCTCAAGGGCGACGATCCCCCCGCCGAGCAGTCCACCGAAAGCGGGCTCTACAAGGTCATTGAAGAGTGCGTGGACGAGCTCTATCCCGGGACCCCGTTGATCCCGACCCTGCTGACCGGCGGCACCGATTCCCGCTATTACTGCGGCATCTGCCCGGTGGGCAGCGTCTACCGCTTCACCGGCCTCGTGATGGACGGAAAGAGCGGCGGCGCCCACCAGGTCAACGAGCACATCAGCCTCGACCATCTGGAGGGCGACGTCAGGATGTACGTGAGCATCCTGAAGAAGTACGGGAAATAGAAAAACGGGGCTATAAGGCAAGCCTGCCTTCGGCCCCGCGCAAGATATGAACTTTAAAGCGCTCCGCAGGATCTGTCCCGCGGAGCGCCTGTTTTTACTTATCTCAATACTCTGTATAGGAAGGTGACCACGCTGGCGCGGGGACAGTCCTCCGCGGGCCTCTGTTCGTCCGGGCGGAAGACGCGCTTGACAAACTGTCAAAATATGGTAAAATATTTCCGAACGGCGGCTGGATCGCGAATGAACGATAAAGACCTGAATATGAGCGATATCCGGGGTATCCGCGGACTAAAAGAGGCGCTCGAAAAAGAGATCGCGGCCCAAAAGGCCCTGCTCACGCGCTGCGAGGAGATCGCGGCCTCGGTCCCGGGAAGGCTGACGGCGC
>JAEEIC010000166.1 GCA_016281165.1 Bacillota bacterium
ACTGATATCTGGTGTATTTTTCTTCCATTGATGGTCCTTTCGAGCCTTCGGCCTACTCAACGGTGACCGATTTGGCGAGATTTCTGGGCTTGTCGATGTCGCAGCCGTTGTCCCTTGCCACGTAATATGCCAGCAGCTGCAGGGGGACGATAGCCACGGCCTCGGAGAAGAAGGTCTCGGTCCGGGGGATGAAGAGCACGTCGTCGGCGTGAGCGATTATGTCCCTGTTCTCCCGGAAGGAGAGGGCCAGGACCTCGGCCCCTCTGGCCTTGACCTCGAGGATGTTGCTCGCGGTCTTCTCCAGCAGGTCCTCGTTGCAGCAGACGGCGATGACCGGGGTACCCTCCTCTATCAGGGCGATGGTCCCGTGCTTGAGCTCGCCGGCGGCGTAGGCCTCGGCGTGCACGTAGGAGATCTCCTTCATCTTGAGGGCTCCCTCGAGGGCCACGGCGTAGTCGGTGTTGCGGCCGATGAAGTACATCGAGGTGCTGCCGTGATATTTTTCCGCCAGTCTCTCAGCGGCCGCGCTGTTCATGTCGATGGCGTTCTGTATGCGCTTGGGCAGGCTGCAGATCTCGCCCAAAAGCCTCGCGTACTCGAAATCGTCTATCCTCTTGAGCTTCCCGGCCGCGTAGAGGGCGAAAAGGTAGAGCAGGGCCAGCTGGGTGGTGAAGCCCTTGGTGGTCGCTACCGCGATCTCGGGGCCGGCCCACTCGTAGAGCACATGGTCGGCGAGGCGGGCGATGCTGCTGCCCACCACGTTGACCAGGGCCAGAGTCGTTGCTCCCCTGCGCTTTCCTTCCTCCAGAGCGGCCTTGGTGTCGGCGGTCTCGCCCGACTGCGAGACGATGATCATCAGGGTATGCTCGTCGATTATGGGATCCTCGTAGCGCAGCTCTGAGGCCAGCTTGACCTCGACCGGGATGCGGGTGAGCTTCTCGATGGCGTAGCGGCCGCAGCAGCCGGCGTGATAGGCGGAGCCGCAGGCGGTGATCACGATCTTGTTTATATCCCTCAGGTCTTCGCCGCTGAGCTCGAAGTCGTCGAGCTTTATCTCTCCCCCCTTGACGCGGGGAGCGATGGCCTCCTTGACCGCCGCGGGCTGCTCCATGATCTCCTTGAGCATGAAGTGTTCATACCCGCCCTTCTCGGCCGCCTCAATGCTCCAGGCGACGCGGCTGACCGGCTTCTCCAGCGGACGGCCGATGGAATCGTAGATGGTGAAGCCGTCCGGCCTCACCTCGGCGAACTCGCCGTCGTCGAGATAGATGACGTTCTTGGTGTATGAGACCAGGGCCGTGACGTCGGAGGCGAAGAAGTTCTCGCCTATGCCCAGGCCGATGATGAGGGGGGCGGCCTGCCTCACGGCGAAGACCGTGCCGGGAAAGTCCGCGCAGACTATGCCCAGGGCGTAGGCTCCCTCGAGCCTCGATACCGCCTTCATCACGGCGGCCTTGAAATCTCCGCTGTAATTGGCCTCTATCAGATGGGCCACGACCTCGGTATCGGTCTCGCTGACGAAGACGTGGCCTTTGGCCGCCAGCTCCTCCTTGATCTGGGCGTAGTTCTCGATGATGCCGTTGTGGACGATGGCGAAGCGCCCGTCCCCGCTGACGTGGGGGTGGGAGTTGATGTCGTTGGGAGCCCCGTGGGTCGCCCAGCGGGTATGGCCGATGCCGGTAAAACCGACGGGCTTTTTGCCGTTATCGGTCCTTTCCAGCAGGTTGACGAGCCTTCCCTGGGCCTTCTCGACCTCGATCTCGCCCTCGTGCAGGACGGCGATGCCGGCCGAGTCGTAGCCCCTGTATTCCATCTTGCCCAGCCCGTCGAGAAGTATGGGAGCCGCGCTCTGGCTCCCCGTGTAACCGATTATTCCGCACATGACGGCCTCCTTATGATGCTCTCTCTTTCGGGACCCACGGAGATCCAGCTTATCGGGCAGCCGCAGGCCTTCTCTATGTATTCGACGTATCTCCTCGCGGCCTTGGGCAG
The DNA here is from genome assembly GCA_016281165.1 of Bacillota bacterium. Lineage (GTDB taxonomy): Bacteria > Bacillota > Clostridia > Peptostreptococcales > Anaerovoracaceae > RGIG2707. Next base: position 1,993 of record JAEEIC010000166.1, read on the forward strand.
GTCCTCCCAGCGCCGGATCTTCGAGATGTCGCAGCCCCAGCCCTCCATGTACTCGATGACGGGAGAGGCGTCCTCAAGGGCCGCCGGGAAGGGGAAATCCTCTGTCCTTTCCCCGTCCAGGCTGTAGGCCGCGCAGACAGGTATCTTCTTCATGTAGCTCAGGACGTCGAGCTTGGTCAGGGCCAGCTCTGTCGCCGCCTGCAGGCGCACGCCGTACCTGGTCGCCGGTATGTCCAAAGGCCCCACTCTTCTGGGCCTTCCGGTCTTGGCCCCGTACTCGGCCCCGGCTTCCCTCAGCTCGTCAGCTTCTCTTCCGCTCATCTCGCAGACGAAGGGGCCTTCTCCCACGCAGGTGGAATAGGCCTTGACCACGCCAAGGACGGAATCGAGCTTCACCGACGGGCAGCCTGCCCCCACGGGAGCGTAGGCGGCTGTGGTGTTGCTGGAGGTGGTATAGGGCACTATGCCCAGGTCGAGGTCTCTTAAGGAGCCCAGCTGGGCCTCGAAGAGGAGCCTCTTTCCGGCTTTGTCCGCTTCTCTCAGATAAGTCCCGGTATCGCGTATGTAGGGCTTTATCTTTTCGCAGCTGTCAGCCAGCCACTTCTCCAGATCCTCCATGCTGTAGGGCTTCGTCCCGTATATCTTCGTGAGGACGAGGTCCTCCCACTCGAGGATATCCGCAAGATGCGCCCTCAGGCGCCCGGGATAAAAGAGCTCTCCCGCCAGCACGGTCTTTTTTCTCGCCTTATCT
>JAEEIC010000167.1 GCA_016281165.1 Bacillota bacterium
ACCGCCGTCGAGGTCGGGGCGGCCAATCTGGTCGATCCCCTGGCCTGCAAGAATATCATCGACGACCTGCCGAAGGTCATGGACAAATACAGGATAGAGAACCTTAGCGACATCATAGGAGGTATGAGATAGATGGGTAAGGACGTTATAATAGCCTGCGATTTCGCCAGCGCCGAAGCGACATTCGCGTTTCTCGACAAGTTCAGCGGCAAAAAGCCCTTCGTCAAGATCGGCATGGAGCTCTACTACGCCGAGGGCCCGCAGATCGTAAGAGAGATCAAGAAGAGGGGACACAAGATCTTCCTCGACCTCAAGCTCCACGACATCCCCAACACCGTGAAGAAGGCCATGGCGGTCTTAAGCAGGCTGGACGTCGACATCTGCAACCTGCACGCCGCCGGCACCACGGCCATGATGCAGGCAGCCCTCGAGGGCCTCACCAGAGAAGACGGCAGCAGGCCGCTCCTCATCGCCGTGACCCAGCTGACCTCTACCGACCAGCAGGCCATGGAAAAGGACCTGCTCATACACGAGCCCATAGACCGGGTCGTGATGCACTACGCCAAGACCGCTGCCGAAGCTGGCCTCGACGGAGTCGTCTGCTCGCCCCTTGAAGCGCAGAAGGTGCACGAGACCTGCGGAAAGAACTTCCTCACCGTCACTCCGGGCATACGCTTCGCCGACGGCGACAAGGGCGATCAGAAGAGGGTCATGACCCCGGCCGACGCCAAGGCCATCGGTTCCGACTACATCGTGGTGGGCCGTCCCATCACCGCCGCCGCCGATCCCGTCGCCGCCTACGAGCGCTGCGTAAGGGAATTCGTGGACTAGAGATATATAAGGAGAATAACAATGGAACTCAACAAACTCATCGCATCGGATCTTCTCAAGATCAAGGCAGTATTCTTCCGCCCAGAACAGCCCTTCATCTGGGCCAGCGGCATCAAGAGCCCGGTATACTGCGACAACAGGCTGACTCTCACCGCCCCCGAAGTGAGGAACGACGTGGAGAACGGCCTCGTCAGCCTCATAAAGCAGTATTATCCCGAAGCCGAGGTCCTGATGGGCACCTCCACCGCCGGCATCGCCCACGCCGCCATCTGCGGCCACATCATGGGCCTTCCCATGGGCTACGTCAGATCCGGAGCCAAGGACCACGGCAGGCAGAACCAGATCGAGGGCAGGCTGGAGCCGGGCCAGAAGGTCGTGGTCGTCGAAGACCTGATCTCCACCGCCGGCAGCTGCATCGAGGTCGTGAACGTACTGAGGGAAGCCGGGGCCGAGGTCCTGGGCATCGTCTCGATCTTTACCTACGGCATGAAGAAGGGCCTGGACAGGCTGGCCGCGGCTAAGGTCGTGAACCATTCCCTCACCAACTTCGACTGCATCGCCGAGGTCGCGGCGGAGCAGGGCTACATCAAGCCCGAAGACATCCAGAGGCTCATCGCCTTCAGGAACGATCCCTCGGACGAGAGCTGGATCACCGCGGGAGCGGGTAAGTAGATGAAGAGGAGCCTCATAGACATAGTCGATCTTTCGACTGAAGAGCTCGACGAGCTCATAGCCTGCGCCAAGGACATCATGGCGCATCCGGACAGATACGCGGAGATCTGCCATGGAAAAAAGCTGGCGACCCTGTTCTTCGAGCCCTCTACCAGGACCCGCATGAGCTTCGAAGCGGCCATGTACGAGCTGGGCGGCAACGTCATCTCCATGTCCAGCGCCGCTTCGTCCTCCGCCGCCAAGGGGGAGAGCGTGGCCGATACTGCCAAGGTCATCAGCTGCTACGCCGACATCATCGCGATGCGTCATCCCAAGGAGGGGGCCGCCCTGGTCGCGGCGAACAACGCGTCCGTTCCCGTCATCAACGCCGGGGACGGAGGCCACTGCCATCCCACCCAGACCCTGGCCGACCTTCTCACCATACACCTGGAGAAGGGCAGGCTCTCGGACCTTACCGTAGGCCTGTGCGGGGATCTCAAGTTCGGGCGCACCGTCCATTCCCTCATAAACGCTCTTTCGCGCTACGAGAAAGTCAAGTTCGTCCTCATCTCCCCGGATGAGCTGAGGCTGCCGGGCTACGTCAAGACCGACGTGCTCGAGCGCAGCGGCCTCTCGTATATGGAGACCGCCGATCTTGAGGCCGCGATGCCCGGGCTCGACATACTCTACATGACCAGAGTGCAGCGGGAGCGCTTCTTCAGCGAAGAGGAATACCTCAGGCTCAAGGACAGCTATATACTCACGCCCGACAAGCTCAGGAACGCGAAGGAGGATCTGGCGATACTCCATCCGCTGCCCAGAGTCAACGAGATCAGCGTCGCCGTGGACGATGACCCCAGGGCATGCTACTTCAAGCAGGTGCTCAACGGCAAGTTCATGCGCGAAGCCCTCATAATCAAACTTCTCAGGGAGGCAGGGACCATATGAAGATCGAACCCATCCAGAACGGCGTCGTTATAGACCACATCACCCCGGGGCAGGGCATGAGGCTCTACGAGCTTCTGGGCCTCGACAAGCTCGACTGCTCCGTCGCCATCATCAAGAACGCCATGGGCAGCCGCGGCCTGCGCAAGGATATCATCAAGATCGATCAGGAGCTCGATCTCGATCTCGACGTGATAGGCTACGTCGATCCGGGCGCCACCGTCAATTTTATCAAGGACGGGACCGTGGTGGAGAAGAAGACCATAGACATGCCTGAAAGGCTCGTGGACGTCATCAAGTGCAGGAATCCCCGCTGCATCA
>JAEEIC010000168.1 GCA_016281165.1 Bacillota bacterium
GGAGATGCTGGTGGAGCTGCTCGAAGAATAGACCATGGCTCTTTTTGCAGGCAGGCCCGCGGAAGGGCCGGCGGGCCGCGTCAGAGTGAACGCGGAGCGGCTGTATGAGAGGCTGCGTGAGGCCGGCGGCATCGGTCTTAAAGAGGACTGCGCCCTCGGAGCCGAGGCCCTGATGAGGACGATGATCAGGCTGGGAGCGGAACGCGGAGCGTGACGCTCAGGATATATGCCGGAAACGGACATCCGGCAAAAAAGAAAGGCGGCACCATGTACGAAAGATTCGAGAACCCCGATATGACAGGGACCCCCTGCTTCATGATGAGAGGCGGCACCAGCCGCGGTCTGTACTTCCTTAAGAAGGACCTGCCCGAAAAGCAGGAGGACTGGGCGCCCATGTTCCTGCGCTTCATGGGAAGCCCCGATGTCAGGCAGATAGACGGAGTGGGAGGAGCGGTCTCCGTCACCAGCAAGATCGCCGTGGTCGGACCATCGGCAAGACCGGACGCCGACGTCGACTACACCTTCGCCCAGGTCTCCGTCGACAAGCCCTTGGTCAGCTACGCGGGCAACTGCGGCAATATCTCCTCGGGCGTGGGCCCCTTCGCCGTGGAGGCCGGTCTGGTACCGCCCCGAGAGGGCCTGACCACGGTCAGGGTCTACAATACCAACACTCATAAGATCATCGAGGAAGACGTCGTGACCGAAGGCGGCAGAGTCGTCTACCGCGGAGACTACGCGATAGCCGGCGTTCCCGGCACCGCCGCTCCCGTCAAGCTCAAGTTCATGGATCCGGCCGGCACCCTGGGCAGGGGCCTGCTCCCCACCGGGAACGCCAGCGATATCCTCGAGGTGGAAGGCCTGGGCAGCGTCAGGGTCTCCATCGTCGACGCGGCGAACCCTCTGGTCTTCGTCAAGGCCGAAGACGCCGGTCTTAAGGGAACAGAGCTCCCAAAGGACGTGGACGGCGATCCCGTGATGCTCGACAGGCTCGAGAAGATCAGGGGCATGGCGGCCTTTAAGCTCGGTCTCGTCAGCGACCCGGCCCGCTCCGCCTGGGACAGCCCCGGCATACCCAAGATGACCTTCGTCTCCTCCCCGCGGGACTACAGCGCGGCCGACGGCAGCGAGGTCAAAGCTGACATGATCGACATCACCTCGCGCATGATGTCCATGCAGAAGACCCATCCCTCCTACGCCATGACGGGCGCCATGTGCACCGCGGCCGCGGCCGTGATCCCGGGCACCGTGGTGAACGAGGTCCTGAGCGAAAGGGTGATGGCTGAAGCCGAGACCCTGGGTAAGGAGAGCGGTCTGCTCTCCGCTCTCATACGCATAGGCCACCCCTCGGGCATTCTCGACGCCGGCGTGGAGTTCGTCCCCGCGGAAGGGGGACTTCCCCTCGTGCGCGACACCTACGGCTTCCGCACCGCCAGGCTGCTGATGAAGGGCGAGATCTTCTGAAGACCGGGATCATAAAAAACGGGCCGTCCTCCCGGGACTGCCCGTTTTATCATGCTCAAAGCGATCCGGCCCGTGCTACTCCCACTCCAGCGTGAGGCCCGAACCGGCCTCGTTCACCGGCATCAGGCGGTCCATGAGGCAGCGGGCGGCGAGCGAGGTGCAGTGGCAGGGATAGAGCTGCGGGATATCTTCGTTTTTAAGGAACTCCGCGGTCTTCTCCATCTGTTCGCTCCTGCTTCCCAGCAGGTGGAAGCCGCCGATCACGCCCATGATCTTCCTCCCGCCGAAGAGCTCCTTCGCCCGCAGGATGATATTGCATATGCCCGAGTGCGAGCAGCCGGTGATGATGTATATGCCTTCTTTTCCCTCGTAGACCAGGGCGGAATCGTCGAGCAGGGCGTCGGGGATCCATTCGCCCCTGTAAAAACGCTTCCCGACCGGCCTGCCTTCGAAATCGGTGACCCTGGGTATCTCGCCGAGGAAGGTGATATTGCCGCTGACCCTGACCGGGTCCCTTGACAAGGTGAGATCGAAGCGCGTCGCCAGCTCCTCCGCCGTAAAGGGCGAGCCGGTGGAGAGCCCCCTGTTGGCCTTGGGGTCGAAGGCGTCGGGGTGGGCGATGAGGCGGCAGCTGCCGTCCGTCCGCGGGAACCACTTCAGCCCCCTGGTATGGTCGTCGTGCCCGTGAGAGATGACGACGGCGTCAAGCTCTTCGAGCGATATGCCGAGCTCTTTGGCGTTGCGCAGATATACGTCGGAGTAGCCGGTGTCGAGGAGTATCTTTTCGCCCTCGTCCTCGATATAGTACGAGGCGGCGGGCTCCCCGAGAAGATAGAGGTCGATAAAGGTATTGTTGTCTGTGAGCACGGTGAGCTTCATTTCGGGCCGCCTTTCTGCCGCTTGGTGATAAATACTATATATAATATGTCTTCGGAGCGGGAAACGCTCCTTTTTATGTGCTTCAATAGATGAGGATGCCGGCCGCGGCCGCCAGGATTATGAGCAGTATGGGCGAGATCCCGCCTTTGACGAGCTTTTTCGAGCCGAAGCAGACCGCCCCCAGCGCCAGAGTGAGCAGCAGGGGCTTTATACGCAAAGCGCCGCCCGGCAGCGCGAAGCAGTTCTTTATGATCATATAGGCTCCGGTCGCGAGGATGATGCCCGTCATGCAGGGCTTGATCC
>JAEEIC010000169.1 GCA_016281165.1 Bacillota bacterium
AGGTATCCTCCGCCACTATGATACCTTGACCATCGAGGCATGTCAAGTTTTTCTCCCTTAAGGCCCAAGGCATGATATAATGAACTGAAATGAAAAAGACTGTTCCCGTACTTCTTGCCATACTGCTGCTGTTCGCCTGCGCCGCGGGCGGCCTTTACGCGCTCCATACGCAGGCCCCGGTCAGGGCGGCCGAGGCTCCGGCCATCAGCGTCCTGGGGCAGCTCTGCGGTCCCGCCGAGGGCCTCGTCTACACTGAGACTCTGTGGGGCTACGGGGGCAAGGAGACCGAGCTCATGGGCAGCCCCGTCGATCTGGGCGTATTCGCGCGAAAAGACGCCCCGCTTGAGATCGTCCACGCCGAAAGGACCGCCTCGGCTCCTCTTACCGCCGACGGAGACTATACCACGGTGGAGGCAGGGGCCGCCTCATACTGCCGCGTCGATCTGGAAAAGGGCGGCGAAAGGCTCCTCTCGGGCGCCAGCCTCAATGAGTACGGCGCCTATACCTTCAGCGAGAACGGAAGGTACGATCTGACCGTCTCCCTCGGCTATACGGGCACAGAAGAAAGGGACGAGACCGATTACGTCTACCGCGTGAGCTTCTCTCTAAGGCCCGAGCCTTTCGTGGAGATCTCGCAGAACGAGGCCTTCCAGGGCGCGATCATGAGCCTGATCCTGGAGCCCGCCTTCTATAAGGATGAGCCTGAGATAGAGACAGAACTCGGCAGCGCCGTCTTCATCCCGCGGGATGACGGCAGCTTTCTTTCGCTGATACCTGTCTGGTACGCCCAGGCGCCGGGGGAATACCCCGTGAGCGTCAGGCTCGGCGACTGGGAGCATACCGAGACCGTGACGGTGACGGAGACAAAGTTCGGCCGCCAGGATCTCACCATGCCGCAGTCCACCGTGGACGCCACCAGAGGGCAGGCCAACGCCAACGAGGACTACGCCGAGAAGATCAAGCCTACATATGAGATCGCGGATCGGGCGCGCTACTGGGAAGGCCTCTTCATCAGGCCGGTAGAGGGCAGGATCACCACCCAGTTCGGCCTCTACCGCTACACCAACGGCAGCAAGACCCCGACCCGGCACACGGGAGTGGACCTGGCGATAGCGAAGGGGACGCCGGTGCCCGCATCGAACTCCGGCAGAGTGCTCTACGCCGGGCCCGTGATCATCTCCGGGAATACGGTCGTCATCGAGCACGGCGGCGGCCTCAAGACGTATTATATGCATCTCGATTCCATAGACGTCAGCGAGGGCGATATGGTGAAAAAGGGAGACATGATAGGCAAGGTCGGCACCACCGGCTATTCCACCGGCCCGCATCTTCACTTCGAGGTCAAGATCGGCAGCATGAGCCTTGATCCCTGGTCGCTCTTCGACGGCACCAGCGGCATATACTATTTTGACGGCAATTAGTCAGGCGGACGCGTCTGCCTGTCAGCTCTCCCGAGGATCAGAGGAGGTCCCGAAATGAAAAGGATGATCAAGTCTTTGGCTATGCTCATCGCCGTGTGTCTCGCGCTCGCGGGCTGCGGAGGCGAGGCGCCCGCGGCTCCCCAGACGCCGCAGACTCAGGAGGCTCCCGCCCAGACGGCGCCCCAGACCCAGAGCCAGCAGGCTCCCGCCCAGGCGGCGCCCCAGACACAGAGCCAGCAGAACGCTCCGGCCGGCAAGACGCCCGAGCCCGCGCCGGCGGAGCCCGAGCCCCGGGTAGAATACCTCTTCAACGAGCCCGCCGTCCCCCTCGAGGGCGAGCTGGGCGCTATCAATTCCTTCAGCGCCGGCTATAAAGGCGCTGTCGACGGCGTGAAGGGCGAGTGGAACTACGAGCTCACCTGGCACAAGGACCTCTATGGCCCCGGCGAGGACCTCATCTACCTGAGCGGCAACATCCTCCCCGAGGGGAAGAAGCATGCCAATGTCTATCTCGACATGGACGCCGATATGGCGGCCGAATTCGCGCGGCGCATAAGCGAGGCGGGCTTTCTGTCCATGAACGGATACCACGTCGAGGAGAAGGGAGAAGCCGAGGACGCCGACAGGATAGTCTTCAGGGCTTCCTACGACAGCGGCGCGGAGCTTTATTTCGAAGCGGCGGGAGACCATATGCCCGAGGGCTTTGACGAGAGCTGGCAGAGCTTCGCCATGGAGCTCAACGAAGCGATGGGCTACGCCACCAGGGGAGTCACGCCCTTCGTCCCCAACGGAGACTACGATCTCTGCCAGGACATGAGCAACGCGGTCAACTGGGCCAACGCGGCCTACGACGACGAGTACAACCTCTACGTCGCCGCCTTCAGCGGCGGGGAAGCGGCCCTGGCGAAGAACCCCATGCACCTTTACGATCACGAGATCATTGAGACCGGGCTCTGGCCCCACGCGGTGCAGTTCGACCGCGAGAACGACGTCCTTTATTTCGTCGGTTTCGATGAGGAGACCGGTCAGGACGACTTATACCGCTATGACGGCAGCTCGGAGCCCGTGAAGTTCATCGAGAACGTAGGCGACTACTGCGCCGCCGGCGGACTGTTCTTCTACGTGGACAGGAACGACGGCCTGCTCTATTCCCGCGATCTAAGCAGCGGGGAGTCCTCGCTCTTCATGGACAGGCACGTCCACGGCTTCTACCCGGTCGACGGCTGGCTGGTCTATGTCGATGAGGACGGCGGCAACAACATACGCGCCGTCGAGATAGAGAGCGGCGTCGACGTGCTGCTGGCCGACGATTTCTGCAACAACCCCGTTATCGACGGCAACGAGCTCTATTACGTGAGCGGCAGCAAGGAGATCATCTGCAGCCGCGACCTGGCGAGCGGGGAATACACCGATTATGACGAGCTCAGGACCCATACCGGCTTCTTTATGACCGGCGACTACATCTACTTCTACGACGACGCCAACGATATGGCCCCGACCTGCGTCAGCAGGGGATACATGTCGAGCGTGTCCGATCCCGAAGATCCCTTCGACACCGCAAGGGTCTTCAATGGGCGCGGTCTGGAGTTCATCTTCGCCAGCTATTCGGAGGTATGCTACTTCATGACCGATAAAGAAGGCTATATCAACAGCATCTGGCGCTCGCTGAATTACTATGACGGAGACTCCTCGTACTGGCTCGATCCCGACGACCCGGACTCCGCCCAGCCGTTCGATTACTGATCTCTCCCCGAAAGGACTTTCATGAAAGACCAGATGACCATGTTTGAAAACGCGGTCCCCCAGCCTCTGGCGGCAAGGCTCAGGCCCGAGACCCTCGACGAGGTGGTGGGGCAGCAGCATCTTCTGGGCAAAGGGAAGATACTGCGCCGCATCATAGAGCAGGACGCGGTGTCCTCCATGATATTCTGGGGCCCGCCGGGAGTGGGGAAGACCACCCTCGCCGGCGTCATCGCCGGGCAGACGAAGGCCAAGTTCATCGACTTCTCCGCCGTGACCAGCGGCATCAAGGAGATCAGGGAGGTCATGCAGCAGGCCGATGAGAACCGGCGCTTCGGCGAGAAGACCATACTCTTCGTCGACGAGATACACCGCTTCAACAAGGCCCAGCAGGACGCCTTCCTGCCCTTCGTGGAAAAGGGCAGCATCATACTGATAGGGGCGACCACCGAGAACCCCTCCTTCGAGATCAACGGGGCGCTGCTCTCGCGCTGCCGCGTCTTCGTGCTCAAGGCTCTGAGCGAGAGCGACATCATGACCCTGCTCAAAAGGGCCATCGAGGACCCCAGAGGCTTCGGGGGCGAAAAGATAGTCATCAGCGACAAGGTGCTGGGCATGATCGCGGTCTTCGCCAACGGCGACGCCCGCATGGCTCTCTCTACTCTGGAGATGTGCGTCCTCAACGGCGATCTGGAAGGGGACGTCACCACCGTGACCGAGGCCACAGTCGAGCAGTGCACCTCGAGGAAATCCCTGCTCTACGACAAAGGCGGGGAAGAGCACTTCAATCTCATCTCCGCCCTGCACAAATCCATGCGCAACTCCGACGCCGACGCCGCGGTCTACTGGCTGGCCCGCATGCTCGAGGCGGGGGAGGACCCCATGTACGTCGCCAGGCGCGTGACGCGCTTCGCTGCGGAGGACGTGGGCCTGGCGGATCCCAGGGCTCTGGAGCTCTGCGTCGCCGCCTTCAACGCCTGCCATCTCATAGGCATGCCCGAGTGCAGCGTCCATCTGACCGAGGCTGTGGTCTACTGCTCGCTGGCTCCCAAATCGAACGCCATGGACGTCGCCTACATGAAGGCCAGGACCGACGCCCTGACCACCCTCGCGGAGCCCGTGCCCCTGCACATAAGGAACGCCCCGACCTCCCTCATGAAGGAGCTGGGCTACGGCAAGGGCTATAAGTACGCCCACGACTTCGAGGAGAAGCTCACCGCCATGAGCTGCCTGCCCGACTCGCTCAAAGACAGGGTCTACTACGAACCGACCACCCAGGGCGTGGAAGGGCGCTTCAAGGAGAGGCTGGAAGCGATAAAAAAGTGGAAGGAAGAGCATAAATAAAGGCAAAGCAAAAGGCCGGGGCTTCCGGCCTTTTTTCGTGTCTTAAGTTAGCGGTCTTCCGGCGCGAAAGCTTCGGGCCGTCTAGAGCAGGCTCACCCTGCGGCAGCAGCCTGTCCCCAGGCAGCTCTCCATGGCGGAGACGTAGGTCTCTTCGAGCCCGAAGGGAACGTAGGCCTGCAGCCAGCCGGCGAAGCCTCCTCCCTGCACGCGGCAGGCCCCGCGTCCGGCCAGTATCTTCTCGGAAAGGGCCAGGCCCACCGCCATCTCCTGGCGGGCCGGATCCTTTGAGGGGACGACGTTCTGCAGCAGCCGCCAGGAGGAGAGGCCGGACTCCCTCACGAGGGCGAGGAAAGCGTCAAAGTCATCCGCCTCGAGAGCGGCCAGCTGCCTTTCCACTCTGGCGTTCTCGCCGTACACATGCATGGCCCTGAGGACTGCCCGGTCGCCGCAGATCCGGCGCAGGGCGGAGAGCTCGTTCATGAACATCTTCTCGGGGACTTCCCTTAAAAAGCTCTTGCCGAAGCAGGCGCTGACGGCGGAGAGCTCCTTCGTGATGGACTCGAAATCCCCGGTGAGATCGGCGTGGTCTCTTCCGCAGTCGCTCAGTATCAGGGAGAAGCCGTGCTCTTCGGGCTTGAGGCTGAGGGGCTTTATGACCGGCGCCGACATGTCCTTGAAGTCTATATACACAGTGCCTTCGCCGGCGCAGCTGAGCTGGTCCATGAGCCCGCAGGGCTTGGCGTAGTGCTCGTTCTCGGCGGCGCGGCAGCAGATCGCGATCTCAAGAGGAGAGAGCTCGAGCCCCCACATGCCGCAGAGGGCGCGGGCGACGACGGTCTCAAAGGAGGCCGAGCTGGAGAGGCCGCTGCCCTCCGGGACCTCGGAGCTCACATATATGTCGAGGCCGAAGGGAGCGGGCGAGGCGCCTTTTTCCCTCGCTTTTTTGAGCAGGTGGAAGGCCGTGCCCCTGACCAGAGCGGAGGAGCGTCCTTTTTCTCTGGGGTCGGGGGATAGATCATCGAGAGGGACGGCGGATTCCCCGTAGCCCTCGGATACCACGGTGAGCAGGGGCTCCTTTGCGGGGGCCGCGGCGGCTCTCGCGAAGAGCGAGACCGCGCCCGCTATGACCTTGCCCTTCTGATGGTCGGTATGGTTGCCGCCGAGCTCTATCCTGCCCGGGGCCCTGAACGTTTTCAGAGCCTCCCTTTGGAAGCGCTCCGCGAAGCCTTTTTCGATATTCATGCTCTCCATGACGCCCTCTTTCTTTATTCGCCGGGTATTTCAGATAAATAATATCAAATCTCCGCGGTCGTTGTAAACACGGCCTTTTCGTGTTATCATGATATGTCAAAGGAGAATTTTATGATGTCTACCGGATTATTGATAGCTCTGGGCGTGGTGCTCGTGGTGGTCATAGCCGCGGTGGTCGCCGTAGCGGCGGCGGTCAGCGGCGCGACAGGTCCCGCCATCGCCATACTCGAAGAAGAAGACGAAAAGCGCTGAAGCCGCGGCAGTCTCGCGCCCGGCTCCGGAGGGGGACTGCGGTCCTCCTTCTTTATGAAAAGGAGATCTCCATGAAGCTCAACAACAAGCGGACGGTGCTGGTCGGCCTGGCCTTCCTGTCCATATGCGCCTTCTGGCAGATGTACGACAATGTGGTCCCCCTGATACTGACCAGGACCTTCCACATGAACGAGAGCCTCTCCGGCCTCATCATGGCCGCGGACAACATACTGGCCCTCTTCCTCCTGCCCTGGTTCGGCGCTCTCTCCGACAGGACCGATACCAGGATAGGAAAGCGCATGCCCTACATACTCTTCGGCACGGGCTGCGCGGTGATACTGATCAACATACTGCCGGCTCTCGACAACTCGTATTACGCGGCGCCTTCAGCCGCCAAGCAGGCCGCCTTCGTCGTGGTGCTGGGGCTGCTCCTGGTCGCCATGGGCACCTACAGGTCGCCCGCCGTGGCCCTGATGCCCGACGTGACCCCCAAGCCCTTAAGATCGAGGGCCAACGCCATCATCAACCTGATGGGCGCCGTCGGCGGCATCATATACCTCGCCATCGCGGCGGTCGCCTATCCCAACAGCAAGACCGCGGGCCTCGATCACGTCAATTACCGCCTGCTCTTCGTGGTGGTCTCGGCCATCATGTTCGCGGCGGTCGCGGTGCTCTATCTCACCGTGAAGGAACCGAAGCTCAGCGAGGAGAACCGCGCTCTCGAGGACAGGCATCCCGAGTGGAACCTGGCCGAGGACGACGGCTCCGGCGGGGAGGTGCTGCCTCCGGCCGTCCGCAGGAGCCTTGGCTTCCTCCTGGCCTCAATCGCCCTCTGGTTCATCGGCTACAACGGGGTGACCACCTGGTTCACCACCTACGTCGCCGAGGTCATGGGCCAGGGACTGGGCGGAGCCTCCACCTGCCTGCTGATCGCCACGGCCGGCGCCATAGTCTCCTACATACCCATAGGCGCCCTGGCCTCGAAGATAGGCCGCAAGAAGACCATACAGGCGGGCATTTTGCTGCTCACAACCTGCTTCGCCCTCGGCTACTTCCTCACCACCACCTCAAAGACCATAACCCCCGTGATGTTCGCGGTCTTCGCCCTGGTGGGGCTTGCCTGGGCCGCCATCAACGTCAATTCGCTGCCGATGGTAGTCGAGATGTGCAAGGGCTCTGATATCGGCAAGTTCACGGGCTACTACTACACTGCCTCCATGGCGGCGCAGGTCGTGACCCCCGTTCTGGCCGGCACCCTTATGCGCCACATCGACTACCGCGTCCTCTTCCCCTACGCCGCCTTCTTCGTCCTGATGAGCTTCATGACCATGCTCATGGTGCGCCACGGCGACAGCAGGACCGAAGCAAGGACCGGACTTGAGGCCTTCGAGGAGATGGACGAGATATGAACATACTGCTCACACTTATAAAGATATGCTTCTGGCTCTTCTTCCTCTGGATAGTCCTGCTGGTAGGCAGGCGCTGGCATCCCATGTGGCCGGTCTTCTACCGCTTCCGCTACGCCCACAGGGG
>JAEEIC010000170.1 GCA_016281165.1 Bacillota bacterium
AGCACCACGATGCACTATAAGGATCCCGTCGATGCTCCCGAAGCTTCTGAGGTCAGCAGGGCAGGATACACCTTCGAAGGCTGGTACACCGACGAGGGTCTTGAGACGGCCTGGATCGACGATTCGATGCCGGCACACGACCTGACCCTCTACGCCAAGTGGGAGGCGATCAGTTATACCGCCACCTTTGAAGCGAACGGCGGAAGCGTGACTCCGACCTCACAGGTGTACACGATAGAAGAGCAGGTAGTTCTCCCGACGCCGACCAGAGACGGATACACATTCAAGAACTGGAAGGTGACCGCGGCGGAGGGCAGCTGGACTCTGAATGGCGAGTTCCAGCCCCAGACCTTCGCGGCAGGCAAGTACGGAAACGTCACCTTCACTGCTCAGTGGGAGATCAACAAATATACTGCGACCTTCGACGCTAACAACGGAAGCGTGACTCCGACCTCACAGGAGTACACCATAGAAGAACAGGTGGTCCTGCCGACTCCGACCAGAGACGGATACGCATTCAAGAACTGGAAGGTGACCGCGGCAGAGGGCAGCTGGACTCTGAATGATGAGTTCCAGCCCCAGACCTTCGCAGCCGGTAAATACGGCGACGTCACCTTCACCGCTCAGTGGGATCCGCACACCTATCAGGTCGTGTTCACGGCGCCTGACGCTACCGGCGGCAGCACCGAGAGCCCGCAGAGCTTCGTCTATGACGTCGCTCAGGATCTCAATCCCAACGGATTCGAGAGAAAATACGTCGTATCCTTCGACATCAACTATGCCGAGGGCACCGATCCCGCTTCCCTGACCTCTGAATACACCTTCAAGGATTGGAAGGGCAGCGATAACAATACTTATACCGACAAGCAGAATGTGATCAACCTGACCGCTGTGGACGAAGCGACGATCACGATGACCGCCGAGTGGGATCCCGCCGCGGTGACTCTGCCGACGCCCGTAAGGCCCGGTTGGACCTTCGACGGCTGGTTTGACAGGGCCGAGGGCGGAAATCTCATCGGAGCCGCCGGAGCCAGCTACACTCCGACAGCGGACATCGAGCTCCACGCGCACTGGACCCAGCTGCTCGGCCAGGTGACCATCACCAAGAACAACGCCAAGTACGCCAACGAGACCTTCGTCTACACGCTCGAGAGCGTAGATCTGCTGGATGATGATCATAACGACATCTTTATGACGGTCATGATCAGTGTCAACAGCAGCGGTTACGGCAGGGTCACGATACCCGATCTGCCCTACGGTACATACAAGGTAACTTCGCAGGATAAGTGGAGCTGGAGGTACGGCACAGAGGCCGCTCAGACCGCCGAGGTCGGAGCCGAAGGCCACGACTTCCCGTTCAACAACGCGAGGAGCAATATCAAGTGGCTCGACGGGTTCGCCTACAGACGAAAAGAAAGCACGGCGATCACACCGGATATAGGAAGTTAAGAAAGGAGGGTGATCTGATAGATGGGAGACGCGAAAATGAAAGATAACATTAAGACCATTAAAATAGGGAACCGCAGGGTCACTCTTCTCGCGGCCTCGCTGATCCTGGCCCTGTGCCTGGCGATCGGCGGAACAGTCGCCTACCTCCTCACCAGGAGCGCGATGGTGACCAACACCTTCGTCCCCGGCAACGTCGACGTAGAGTTCGATAACTCTACCGGCGAAGTGATATTCAAAGGAAACGTCGACGCGTATGTGAGAGTCACGGTCACCGGAAACTGGGCCAAGGGCGATCACGTCCATCCGCACACTCCCGCCTGGAGCATGACGATGACCGAAGACTGGGAGCCGAAGACGCAGGGCGATATAACAGTTTTCTACTACAAGCACACTGTTCACCCGGGCGATCCCTTCCCGCGGCTCAAGCTCTTTACGGTCGAGCCGCATCTGGAGGGCCAGGGCCAGACTCCTCCCCAGGCCGGATACGTATTCACCTATGAAGTAGGAGCGCAGTCCATCCAGACCGAGCCTCAGCAGGCTCTGACCGATGCCAACTGGGCCTACGTACCGCAGGATTAAAAGGAGGGCAGGGCAATGACTAAGAAGACATTCACTAAACTCCTTTCCATGATGCTGGTCATGCTGGTGGCCCTCGGGGCCGTCACGACCGCCATGGCCGCTCCCGATAAGCCGGAGGTGACCTTCGACGTGAACACCGAAGAGTTCACCTTCAACATGGAGAGCTACGATCCCGCCAGATGGGACTACCCCGATCTCTTCCCCTCGATGAAGGGCATGATGCCGGGCGACACCGTGACCGAGACTATCACCATACAGGTCGAGAACGTCGGTACCAAGTCGGTAAGGATCTACCTGACCGCCGAGAACCAGAACGGCGATTACGACACGCTGCTGGCCGAGGGCGCGACCCTGACGGCCACCGTGACCCCGATCACCGATTCTCCGGCTAACCTCTCCGAGCTCTTCACCGCTCTGCACAACAAGCTGAACGGCAGCGAGGGCGCCAAAGAGAATACCTACACAGACGACAACGGCATGCTGCTTTTGGGCACCTACAGCGCGGGAGAGACGAAGCAGACCGTTGAGATGGAGCTGAGCATCCCCGTCACCGCCGGCAACGCGCTCAACGGCGCCGAGCCCATGATCGACTGGGTGTTCATCGCCGAGGTCTTCGAGGAGACCGAGATCACCGTCACCAAGGTCTGGGACGACCAGAACGACAAGGACAAGATCAGGCCCGACCACGTCGACGTCACCCTCAAGGCTGACGGAGTCGCGATCGGCACCGCCTCCCTGGACGAAGCGGGCGAGTGGAAGCACACCTTCGACAAGCTGGCAAAGTTCGGCGACGACAAGCACGAGATCGTCTACACGGTCGAAGAGGCCGCGGTGGAAGGCTATGAGGCCACTATCGACGGGTTCGTGATCACCAACAAGCACGTGCCCGAAGAGACTCCGCCGACTCCGCCGACTCCGCCTGATGATGGCGACGACGAGCCTACGCCGACGCCTCCGACGCCGCCTACGCCGCCTGATGAGCCGCCTGTGACTCCTCCGGGTGAAGACATCGGCGAGCCCGACGTGCCTCTCGCTCCCGGGACTCCCGACGAGCCGGGCGAGGTCATCGACGAGCCTGACGTGCCTCTCGGCAACCTGCCGCAGACCGGCGCCGAATGGGCCAGGACCATCGCCGTAGCGGGCGCGGGCATCGCCCTCATCGCCGCGGCTCTGCTGCTCAGAAAGAAAGAAAAGAAAGATAAATAACAGAGCTTCGTGACCATGTAAGCGGCGCCTCAGGAGGGCGCCGCTTCTTTTCAGGATCAAACAAAAATATGGCGCGCTATCCATCCTTATGATATACTCATAGGGATGATTTTTCTTTGGAGGACTCAATGGAAGTAAAATATAAGAGGATATTGCTCAAAGTGAGCGGGGAAGCTCTCGCGGGAGCGGCCCACAGCGGCATCAACGACGAGCTCCTGCTGGGCGTCGCCGAAGACATCAAGGCCGTGCAGCAGCTCGGCGTCCAGGTCGCGGTCGTCGTCGGAGGCGGGAACTTCTGGCGCGGGCGCACCTCCGAGCACATGGACAGGGCCTCGGCCGACTACATGGGCATGCTCGCCACCTGCATCAACGCTCTGGCCTTAAAAGAC
>JAEEIC010000171.1 GCA_016281165.1 Bacillota bacterium
GGCAGGAGGACATTGTTTCGTACCTGGCTTTCTGCGGCGCGGGGAAGTTCGCCCTGGACATACAGGACGCGGCTCTTATCAGGGAGATCCGGGCCGGAGCCCAGAGGGCTGCGAACTGTGACATCGCGAATACCAACAAAGCGCTGGAGGCTGCCAGGATACAGATCGAGGCGATAGACACCATAACGAACGCGGGAAGGCTCGCGAAGCTTTCGGAACCGCTCCTCGCGGCGGCGAGGCTGCGTACGGACAATCCCGAGGCTCCCCTCAGCGAGCTGGCCCAGCTCGCCGGGATAAGCCGGTCCACCATGGACAAGAGACTCAGAAAGATTATAAAGATAGCAGAGGAATTATAGCTTTTATGGCATCGAACGGGAAAAGGAACGCATCTTCGTCCGCCCGTTCCCGCAGCACATCCAAAAGCGGGGCGGGAACGAACCGCAGAACAGCGGCATCGAAGAGCGCAGAGACAAGAAAACGAAATGAAGAGGAGAAGGCCCTGAGGACAGAAGTCAGGGGGTTTGTTCTCCTTGCGCTTTGCATACTCCTGTGGATAAGCCTCTTCTGGTCCCAGGGAGGCGTGGTGACCGGATACATCAGGACGGCCCTTTCCCATCTGTTCGGTTCCACAGGCAGCGTCTGCGTGGTGACGGCCATGACTCTCAGCGCCCTGAAGAAGCTGATATCCCGCCCCCGGGGCAGAGTATGGCTCTATATCGCAGCTTCCTGTGTGGCGCTGACCGTATCGGTGTACCTCAAGGAGTTCGCAGACTATGCCCTGAATGAAAGGATCATGATCAGCGACATGTGGACCATGAGTTCATCCGGGGGCTTTTTGTTCTCCGTTGCCGCGAGATATCTCAGATACCTCCTGCCTCCGGCAGCGATCTACATGTTTCTCGCGGTGGGTCTGATCGCTTCCTTCATACTGGTCTACCACACAAGTGTGGTGGGAGCCGTGCGCACGGCGGGGAAGAAGGCGAAGGAGACTGCGACGGACATCAGAGAGCGCATCTCCCAGAAGGCCCGGGAAAGGAGCGCTTCCAGGACTCTGGATTTCGAAAAGGAACCCGCACCCAGGGAAACGAGCGTGTCAAAGCCACGGGTGAAGGAGGGCAGCACTATAGACTTAAGGCGCACCAGCACGGTACTGGAGACCAAAAACGGCGATAAACTCATATATGTGAAAAAGGGCGCGCTGAGCCCCGGAGAAGGGAATACGGTCCCCTCCGGCACGGCCGTTAAGCTGGATGACTTCTCCCAGAAGCATGTCCCGGGCGAAAAGAGCCCCAGAAAGAGGCAGACTCCCGAGGAAGTGGGTGAAAGCCTCATCAGGGCAGCCAGGAAAAGAGAAGAAGGCAGGAAGGACGAAACGGAGGCCCCCGGGAGCGACAGGCAGCCGGAGAAGATCACGGCGGCCGACAACGAGAGCGCCAGGGAGGAAGTCACAAAGAAGATAGAGAGCTCAAAGAGCTCGGCCCCTCCCAGGTACAGATATCCTTCATATTCGCTCCTGAAGCCTTCTGAGAGCGTCAAGAGCGCTTCTGATGAAGGAGAGCTGAAGGAGACCGCGGTCAGCCTGATAAAGGCCCTGGAGGATTTCGGCGTGGAAGCGAACATCACCGATGTCACGGTGGGACCCGCGGTAACCCGCTTCGAGCTGACGATACAGAGCGGCACCAGGGTAAAGAAGGTGGCGGACCTCGCGGACGACATAGCATACGCCCTGGCGGCGAAGCAGGTCAGGATAGAGGCGCCCATCCCCGGAAAGAGCGCGGTGGGCATCGAGATCCCCAACAAGACCGCTAATACGGTAAGGCTCTCGAGGATCATAAGGGACAGGAAGTTCACACAGAACAAGTCCCCGCTGAGCGTGGCGCTGGGACAGACCCTCACCGGAGATACCCTGGTTATGGACATCAAGAAGATGCCCCATATGCTTATCGCCGGTGCCACAGGCAGCGGCAAGTCCGTCTGCATCAATACGATCATCATATCCATTCTGTACCATTCGTCTCCCGCAGATGTCAGGATGATCCTCATCGACCCGAAGATGGTGGAACTGAACGTCTACAACGGCATACCCCATCTTCTGATCCCTGTGGTCACGAACCCCAAGGAAGCGGGCGGTGCCCTCGGATGGGCCGTAAGGGAGATGGAGAACCGCTACGAGCAGTTCAAGGAAAACAAGGTCAAGGACATAGATTCATACAATTCCAGGATGCTCGCCTCCGGCGGGGAGAAGATGCCCCACATCGTGCTGATCATCGATGAGCTGAGCGATCTGATGATGGTGGCGGCGCAGCAGGTTGAGACCTACATCTGCCGTCTCGCCCAGCTGGCCAGGGCCGCAGGCATCCATCTGGTACTGGCGACCCAGCGTCCCAGCGTGAACGTCATCACAGGCCTTATCAAGGCCAACATCTCCTCCCGTATCGCCTTCGCCGTGACCAGCCAGATCGACTCCAGGACCATCCTGGACAGGGGCGGCGCGGAGAAGCTTCTGGGCAGGGGAGATATGCTCTACAAGCCCATAGACGAGAACCAGCCCGTAAGAGCCCAGTGCGCCTTCGTGGATGACGAGGAGATCGAGAACGTGGTGGCCTTCATCAGGGAGTCCAGCGGCGAGGCGTCCTACGACGAGCAGATCCAGGAGGAGATAAAGGCGACCGCCGCCGAGAGTCCGGTGAAGCAGACCTCCGCGGAGGAGAGGGACGACGACGGGGACGACGAGACCCTGATAAGAAAAGCCATGGAGATCGCTTTCCAGAACAAGGGTAAGCTCTCCACTTCCATGATCCAGAGAAAGCTCAGGGTCGGTTATTCCAGAGCTGGCAGACTGGTGGACGAGATGGAGGAGAAGGGCTACATCAGCCCCGCAGACGGGAGCAAGCCCAGGGATGTGCTGATAAGTTACGAGGAGTTTTTCGGCAATGACGAGTAAGACAATATACATACATACGCTGGGCTGTCCCAAGAACGAGGCGGACAGCGAATACATCGCGTCCCTTCTGGATGAGAGGGGATTCGTCCTCGTGTCCGACCCGCAGGAGGCGGATATCGTTCTGATAAACACCTGCGCTTTCGTGGACGACGCCAAGGAGGAGAGCGTGGAGGCGATCCTGGAAGCCTGCGCCATGAAGGAGGACAGAAAGGATCTGAAAATCGGCGTCTTCGGCTGCCTGGCCCAGAGATATGCCCGGGAGCTGAAAAAGGAGATCCCGGAGGCGGACTGGTTCATCGGCACGGGTTCCTTCAACGACATAGCGGACATAATCTCTGAAGAAAGCGGGGGAATCTTCCTCGGAGACATAGATACCCCCCAGGGGGAATTCGGCCGCCTGGTGGAATATGACACGCCCTACGCCTATGTGAAGATCTCGGAGGGCTGCGAGAAGCACTGCACATACTGCATCATCCCGAAGCTTAAGGGCTCCCACCGTTCGAGGAGGATGGAGGA
>JAEEIC010000027.1 GCA_016281165.1 Bacillota bacterium
CGCCGCCCACATCGAGGCCCTTAAGGATATCGCCGCCAGAGCCTCTAAGGCCCTGGGGTATACAGGGCAGGGAGCGCTGAAAGCCTGAGATCTTAACGGTCTTGAGCTGATAACATATGTTATATAACAAACGCTCCGCTAAGCAGACGGGGCGTTTTTATAATGCTTTTCTTCCATCGCCTTCTCAAAGGCTTCTTACTCACCAGCAACGAGAGCGGGATCAGCGTATTCGGCGAGCATGCCGTAAGAAGGGGCCGTGCGCTGACGGGCGCTGATCGTAAGGAGAATGCCCTTTATAAGAAAGCTCTGTGCCGCGAACATGCGTACTCCTTCGGCAAAGCTCGTCCCCATGCTCTTGTAAAGCTCCTCGACCTCTTCTTTGACCGAGGCGCATCTCTCTTCCCGCCCGCAAGCTCACTCTTCATACACTTCCAGGGCTTTGCGGTACTTTTCGGCGAAGCTCTCCCGCAGCTCTTTGGGGCTGAGGATCTCGGCTTCGGGGCCGAAGTCGAAGAAATAGTACTCGATCTGGTTCAGGCTGCCGCTGCAGACATAGACGCCGCTCTGCCCCGCGTGATCGGACGAAGGATCGGGGACGCCGAGGGCGGGCCTGAGGTTGAGCTTTCTGTCGTACATTTTCCGGCCCTCCTCCGTGAGCCTTATGTAAGCTTTCTGGGTCCTGTCGAGCAGGAACATGACCCCGCGGGCCGAGATCAGGTCCGAGAGCTGCCTCTTTTCGCTGTTCTTCAGCCTGCCGCTGCGGTTGTTGTTGGGGGAGAGGGTCCGGGAGCGCTGATGATCGATGCGGCTGAGCCTGAAGGAGGCCGGGATCTCGGGGTCCCTGCTCCCGGCGGGCTTCGAGAGGCCGACCAGGTAATGATAGCGGTACTGGGAGTCGGGAAGGATGCCGAAGGCTCTGACCTCGTATGCCTTTCCCCCTGTGCTCACCCTGAGGAGCAGGCGCTTTTCGACCGCGTCCTCAAGAAAAGCGATCTCCCGGCTGAAAAGGACGGCCTCCCTTTCAAGGGGAGACAGGCGGCAGTATTCCTCGAGCAGGGCCTTCACATAGTCTCCGCCTCTCTTGTAGTACTTTTCCTCGGGACAGGGGGGCTCCTTGCCGTAGATATAGGCCGCGTTCTCGTCGCTGAGCCTGAGGTCCCAGCCCACGTTGACCTCTTTGGGATAGACGCAGGACGCCGTCAGCTCCCTCTCGTACTCGCTTAAGACGAAGTCCTTCATCCACAGGGCGTAAGGCAGGGGGATGGGGAAGTCTTCGTCGGCGTTTCTGAAGCCGGCGTCCAGTTCCTTCTCTTTTTCGGCAAGCCTGAGGGAGACCGAGGCGCGGGCGCGGTCCTTAAAGCGCGATATGACGCGGTTGAGAAGGCTCCCCTTCTCCAGGCCGTAGGCCTGCGCGTCGCTTCTCAGCACGCTGTCGGCATAGGCGCTGAGGTTTAGGTACTGGCGGTTCTCCCTGTTTATCGTGAACATCTTTTTACCTCCGTTCAACGGCATGATACCGCATTCCCTCCGCCCGCGCAATACCTCATCAAGAGTGATCCGGCGATATTCCCTTATTTTCTCCTTTTATGTGAAGATTTTTGCCGCGATCCCGCCTTGCGCGGCGTTCGGGTGAGACTTATCATTTTATCGTAAGACACCACCCATCGCACACACCTCACCTCCACCCCTTCCGGAGCAGGGCAGCTGCCGGGGAGACAGACTCTCCGGCAGCGCTC
Source organism: Bacillota bacterium (assembly GCA_016281165.1). Taxonomy (GTDB): domain Bacteria; phylum Bacillota; class Clostridia; order Peptostreptococcales; family Anaerovoracaceae; genus RGIG2707. The sequence continues at coordinate 1,737 of JAEEIC010000027.1, forward strand.
CGGAGGCGGGAATGAGATCAGAGCGCGGCGGCAGGGCCGCGGAAGGAGAAACGGAAATGGCAAGGATCACATTCGCGAACGGCGAAACATACGTTATCAAAAACGGAGCCCTGATAAGAACACAGGACGAAAGGAAGGCCGCGCAGCCGTTGGGAGGCGCGGGCGGAAGAAAAAACGCTCAGCCTTTGAGGGCGGAGGGCTCGAAAACGCCGGAAAACAGCCTCTCTGACAGGATCAGAAAGGGCCTTTCCGGGCTCTCGGACTGGTACCGGGGGAATTTCTGCGAAGAAGCGCCGAGGGGCCCCGCCCGCTGGTCCCGGGACGTCGAGAACATGCCGAGCCTCGCCCAGTACGACGTGTCGAACAGGCTGGCGGAGCTGGGCATATGGCTGAGCGAGCGGGCGAACACCGAGTACATGAAGTGCCGGGTCTACGGTGACATGAGCTCCTACGAGGCCATGGAGCGGGATCTCGCCCTGATCGACGAGCTCAGGCTGCAGGCGCTCAGGAGCGGCAGCCTGGAAGGCTTCCTCGACCTGCGCAGGGACGATCTGGCCTATCTCTACGAGAAGTACAGCGTCATTATATAGGAGGCACAGAATGAGCTTTTACGAATCCGCCATAGACAAGATACACGCTTTCGAAAGGAACAGGGATTATCTCAACTCCTACGAATACCGCGAGCTGATGGACCGGGCGTCGGTCACGGGCAGCTACGGGAACGCCGCCAGGAACGCCCTCTCCCTCTGCCGCTCCATGGACTGGAAGCCCTTCGCCCTGGTCGGCAGCCGCGACAGAGCGAAGGAGGAGGAATACGCGAAGATGGGCAGTTACAGCGGAGGCTCCTCGCCCTGCTTCCTCACCACCGCCTGCATGGAAAAGCTGCGGGATGAGTTCGATGATAACTGCCGCGAGCTGACGGTCCTGCGCCGCTACCGCGACAGCTGGCTGAGAGAGCATCACCCAGAGGACATAGAACTGTATTATCACGTCGCCCCCGTGCTGGTCGAAGAGGTGGACAGGCGCGAAGACAGCCGCGCGATCTGGCTCTCGCTCTACGAGGACAGCATCCTGCCCGCGGTCAGGGCCGCCGAGGCCGGGGAGGATGAGGAAGCCTACCGCATCTACAGGGCCATGGTCGAGGACCTCCTCGACCGCTTCGCGCCCCTGCCCTTCTAGGAGGCCGCCATGTTCATCGAAGCGATAAACGCGGGACTGGCGGCGGGCGAGAGCGGCATCTCCAAAAGCGCGGCCCGCATCGTCATCTCCGGCGGGCTGGTGCGCTTTCTGGCTGATATCAGGCGCGGCGCAGAGCCGGAGCTCTGCGCGAGGCACCTTTACTGCCTCGCCAAGGCCTCCGGCACGCTCTGCGGGGCCGAAAAGGAGAAGCTGCTCTCCCTCCTCATGCTCTGCTCCGCCCTCGACGGCGAGAAGAGCTCCCCCGACATCATGAAAGAGATCGCCTCCTACCTCGGCCTCAGCCGGGAGACGCTCGACTCCATCATAAAGACCGCCTCTTCGGAATGAGACCTTTGAAGGAGCGGATCCTGTGATATAATAGAACGCGAACGGAGAAGAGCGATGGAGAGCAGCAATTTCACCATAAACTTTGAATTTCTGAAGGATATAGACGATCCCGGATACGAGAGCATGCTGAAAGAGCTCCACACCAAATGCTGCGAGGTGGAGCGGGCAAAGATGTTCTCGCCCGAGAACTGCCTCTTCAGCGCCGGGACGGCCTGCGAGGCGGCGGTCATCTATTATCTCAAAAAGACCCGGGGCTTCGCCGGCAAGGACTTCTCGTCCAACTGCGAGCTGGCTTCGGCGTCTTTGGGCGCCGAGAGGCTGGCCGGGGCTCCTCCCAGGGAGGATACCTTCAGGGAGATCCTGTACATCCGCCGCAAAAAGCGCAATTTCGCCCACCCCGAGGCCGGTCAGTACGAGAGCTACGAGGATACGATCAAGGGCGACACCCGCCTTAAGGTCGACAGGGCAGTGGACGGCAGGCCCTCATCCGAGGAGACCGAAAGGGCCCTCTCGGACACATTCTTCATCGTCAGCACCGTCATGCGGGCAGTCTGGCCGGATCTGAGGATCCCGGCCTACGGCAAGCTGCCTTCCTCCGCCGACGACTACCGGCACGAGATCGCGGTCAGGACCAACAGGGCCATGCTGGAACGCGGCCGCGAGGCCTTTTCGGCCTACGAGAAGAGCAATCCCTACGAGCCGAAAAAGGCGGAGACCGGCGGCGGAACAGGCTTTTCGGACCCGGACGACGGGCCGCAGGCGGAGCTTCGCGTATACAAGGCTCCGCTCTACAACAAAGACAAGGGCCTTTACGAGCTGGGCCTTCTGGCCGAGATCACGGGAAGGGACGCCCGGCGCCTGAGGGTAGGCTACCGCTTCGGCGAGGACAGGGCGAACGGGGAGCGCCTGCTGATAGGGGAAAAGGCCCTGGGCAGGGAGATCACCGCCCTGCTTCGGGACCGGGAGAGCGGAAGGGTACTGGCCGAGCTTTCCTGCGGCAGCTTCGGCGGGGAAGACATAAAGCTCGCCGACCAGAGCCTGCACGATGATCCGGCGCTGAAGCAGCTCATCGCGATCTGGCCGGAAGAAAAGAAGGAAGAAAAGCAGGAAGCGCCCGCAAGCGCCGGGGCGGCGACCGGGGAGGACCCGGCAGCGCCCGCAAGCGCCGGGGCGGCTGAAGAAAGCCCGGAAACGCCCGCAAACGCTGAAGCGGCTGAGGAAGGTACGGCAGCGCCCGTTTCACCGGAAAATGTGCCTTCACCTTCTCCCCTCAGGATGATGAGCCTTGAAGAACTTGAAGCTTTCGGATACACGGCGGAGAGCGCGGCAAAGGCCGTCATGAACGAC
>JAEEIC010000172.1 GCA_016281165.1 Bacillota bacterium
GATTCGCTCAAGCTCGCCAAAGAGATAAACAAGCGCTGCGAAGCCCTCGGCCGCGTCATGGACGTTCTGGTCGAGGTGAACTGCGCGGGCGAAGAGAGCAAATCCGGCGTGGAGCCGGGTAGCGCGGAAGCCCTCGTGTGTGATATAATAAATGAGTGTCCGGCGCTCAGGGTGAGAGGCCTTATGACCGTCGCCCCGGCGGCGGAGGATCCCGAAGAGGTGAGGCCTTATTTCCGGCAGATGAGAGAGCTCATGGCGGAGATGAACTCAAGGCTCGAAGGGCATATACTAGAAGAACTATCCATGGGAATGTCCCATGATTTCGAGATCGCCATCGAGGAAGGCGCGACCATGGTGCGCATAGGCACGGCCATCTTCGGCGCGAGAGACTACAGCAAATGATCTGACAATTGGAGGAAAAACTATGGGCATATCCGACAAATTCAAAAAACTCATGGGCATCGACGAGGAGTTCGATGACGACGATCTGGACGATGACGAGGATCTCGAGACCAAGTCCATCATCCCCGAAGAGAAGACTCCCGTGATGACGTCTTCCGCTCCCGCGGCCCCCAAGACCGCTTCCGGTCCTTCTTCCTCTTCTTCCAGGCCTCAGACCGCGACTTCCAAGTTCACCGCCAACAACGTGAAGCTGGTCGTCATGGAGCCCCAGAGCTTCGACGAGAGCCCCCGCCTGGTCGACCTTCTCAAGGCCAAGAAGCCGGTCATCATCAATCTCGAGAATCTCGAGACCGACGTGGCCAGGAAGATCTTCGATTTCCTCTCCGGCGCTACCTACGCCCTCAACGGCAACGTGCAGAAGATCGCCAACAACATCTTCGTCTTCGCGCCCGAGAACGTCGACGTGACCTACAACAACGGCGCCAGAGCCTCGGAACAGCCCGTGGTCAAGAGCCCCTGGAACAGGTAAGAGACCATGCTTCCCAGCCAGATACAGGGCAGGACCTTCAGCAAGGCCGTGAGGGGATATAAAGAAGAAGAGGTCGACCGCTTCCTTGAGGAGGTGGCCGACGAGTTCGCCTCGCTCATGGCCGAGAACGACAGGCTGAAGCTCGAGGTCGAGGACCAGAACCGCCGGATCAGCAACTACAAGGTCCAGGAGAGCTCCATCGCCTCCACCCTCGAGGCCGCCAAGTCCCTCATGAGCGACATCTCGGCCAGCGCCGAGAAGAGGGCCGACATACTGATCAAGAACGCCGAGCTCGACGCCGAGATCAAGCAGAGGCAGGCCATGGACGCCGTCGAAAGGCTGAAGGAAGAAGAGCAGAGCCTCAACGAGAGGGTGAGCCTCATCAGGAACCGCTTCAAGGGCTTCCTCGAGGCCGAGCTCGCCCGCTTCGACGGCCTTTCCGACGAGCTCTTCAGCGTCTCCGATCCTTTCCAGGATCCTCTCATCTCACACCGCGACACCGCCGACGCCGGCATCAGCTCCGACCCCATACTCGAGGAGCTCGCCGCCCAGGCCGAGGGCAGGGCGAAGAGCGATCCTGCCAGGACACTCACTAACCTCAGGAGAAGCTGACAGTGTTTTTTGCCGTCTCCATCATAAGCGTGCTGCTCGACTTCTATACCAAAAGGCTCGTCGAGAGCTCCATGGTCCTGGGAGAGACCAGGACGGTGATACCGCACATACTCGATCTCCATTTCCTGCAGAACTACGGCGCCGCCTACAGCATGCTGCAGAACAAGGTGGATTTCCTGCTCGTCTTCACGGGGATACTTCTCACCGGGATCGCGGTATACTATTTCCTCAAAAGAAAGTCCCTCGCCTTCGTCGAGAGGCTCTGCCTGAGCCTCATCTTCGGGGGAGGGGTCGGGAACTTCATCAGCAGGCTCACCGCCGGCTGCGTGACCGACTTCCTGGACATACACATAATACCGGTCTTCAATACGGCCGACATCTGCGTAAGCGGCGGCTGCATACTTCTGCTCATCTACTATTTCTTCTTCGACGGACTAAAAGAAAAAGAAGAGAATGGACAGCGAAAGGACATTTGAATTTATCATCGATGAAGAGCACGCGGGCCTTCGGGCCGACAGCGTGCTTTCAGAATATATGGAGGACGTTTCGCGCAGCTACGTCCAAAAGCTCATCGAAAGCGGCTGCGTGAGCGCCGGCGGTTTCCCCATGCTCTCCAAAAAAGAAAAGCTGAAGGCGGGGACCGCGGTCGTCGTGACCCTTCCCGAAGAACAGCCCTGCGAGGCCCTGCCCGAAGACATCCCCCTCGATATAGTCTACGAGGACGACGATCTCATCGTCGTGGACAAGCCCAAGGGCATGGTCGTGCATCCCGCGGCCGGCAATCTCTCGGGGACCCTTGTCAACGCGCTGCTCTTCCACTGCGGCAGCCTCTCCGTCATAAACGGGGTGCAGAGGCCGGGCATAGTGCACCGCATCGACAAGGATACCTCCGGCCTCATCGCCATAGCCAAGAGCGACGCCGCGCACAAGGGCCTCTCCCTGCAGCTCGCGGAGCACACGGTGACGAGAAGATACCGGGCCGTGGTCTTCGGGAGCCTTAAGGACGAGAGCGGCAGGATCGACGCTCCCCTGGGCAGAGACCCGAAGAACCGTCTCCGGATGGCGATAGTCCCGGGCGGGAAGAGGGCGGTCACGAATTATAAAGTCCTGAGGCACTTCAGCGGTTTCACCGAGATCGAGGCGAGGCTTGAGACCGGCAGGACCCATCAGATAAGAGTCCACATGGCGAGCCTGGGGCATCCGCTCCTGGGAGATACGGTCTACGGGCCCGCCAGACAACCCTACAGGCTGAACGGCCAGATGCTCCACGCGGGGCTGCTCGGCTTTGTCCACCCGGTCACGGGGCAGTATATGGAGTTCACGGCCGAGCCTCCCGAAGAATACCTTATAACGATCGAAAAGCTCAAAAACAGATGACAGGAGGCCTGAGATGGCGAAGAAGAGCATAAAGCCCACTACCATGCTCTGCCCGCTGCCGGCCGTCATGGCCAGCTGCGGCAGCATGGAGGAGCCCAATATCATAACGATAGAGTGGACAGGCATCATCTGCTCAGATCCTCCCCGCACATATATAAGCATCGCGAAGAAACGCCATTCCCACGATATAGTCGAAAAAAGCGGCGAGTTCGTGATCAATCTCACGAACAGAGACCTCGCCTTCGCCACCGACTACTGCGGCTGCGTATCAGGCGCGAAGGTCGATAAATTCAAAGAGGCGAAGCTCACCCCCGTTCCGGCCGATATCGTCGGCTGCCCGATGATAGAGGAAGCCCCGGTGAACCTCGAATGCAGGGTCTTCAAGGTCGAAAGGCTGGGGAGCCACGACATGTACATGGCCGACATCGTCGCCGTGCACGTGAACGAGGAGCTGATGGA
>JAEEIC010000173.1 GCA_016281165.1 Bacillota bacterium
AAATGAACAAAGTGACAGAAGACAGGTATCCGGCGTACACAGACGCGGCGAAAAGCTGCGGGGCGAACCGTGTCTATCCCCTCTCGATCGCCGAGGGCTTTCAGCCGGGCGATATCTTCACCTTCGGCCCCGGCGCGGAAGGACCGGTCCTCTTCTGGCATCACTGCGGCTTCGGCTATCTTTCCGGCCCGGTAACTGAGACGGTCCTGGACGAGATATATGCGGAACTCTTCATGAAGGAGACCCCCAGGCGCTTCGTGCTGATCTCCGAAGACCGCGGAATTGCTGAATACATGACCGCCAAAGGCCTCGCCCTATCAAGGCGTCTCGAGTACGCATATGACGCGGCAAAAGCGAAGGCCCTGCGGAAGAGGCCGGCTCCCCCTTACCGCGTCGAGAGGATAAACGCGGAGAATATAGGCCTCATAACGGGCCGCATCACTCCCTCGTTCTCATGGGACGACCCCGAGAGCTTCCTTGAGAGGGGCTTCGGCTTCGCCGCCTTCGACGGGGAAGAGTTCTGCGCCGTTGCCTGCTCGACCGCTGTCAGCACCGAAGAGATCGACATAGGGGTCGAGACCGCCGACGCCTACCGAAGGAAGGGCCTCGCGTCTTATCTGACGTCTCTGATGTGCGAAGAGATACTGCGCCTGGGCAAAAAGCCCGTCTGGGCCCACGCCGAGAGCAACAAGGGCTCGGGCGGCACCGCTCTTTCCTGCGGCTTCGCGCAGACTCAGCTCAACTATTTCATCAAAAGGCCTTGAAAAGAAACGGTCCGCGGCGTCTCACCGGGACAGGCCGGGCATTATCGATGTCCGATGAGCGGGCGGCAGTCATCTGCCGCCTTTTTTGTTTTTCCTCTTGACTCTTACGCTGCGTCATAGTTTATCATTCATCTTACAGGAGGAAGCGGCGGATGATGACAGTTCATGAAGTGAGTCGGATCACGGGGGTCAGCGTGAGGACCCTGCAGTACTACGACAGGATAGGGCTGCTCAGTCCTTCGGACCGCACCGAAGCGGGATACCGCCTGTACGACGGCGAAGCCCTCAGGGCGCTGCAGGAGATACTGCTTTTGCGGGAGCTGAGGTTCCCTCTCAGGGAGATCGGGGAGATCGTGAGCGATCCCGGCTTCGACAGGACGAAGGCCCTCGATCAGCAGATCGGGCTCCTGAAGCTGCAGAAAGAACGCCTGGAAGGGCTCATCGCCCTCGCGGCGCGGATGAGGAAAGGAGAAGACGAGCGGATGAGTTTTAAGGAATTTGACAGGAAGAAGCTGGACGAATACGCTGAGCGGGCCAAAAAGCAGTGGGGCGCGACCGACGCCTACAAAGAATACGAGAAGAAGAGCGGCGGCCGCACTGAGGCGGAGCAGGACGTTCTCGCGGCGCGGATGATGGCCATATTCGGCGAGTTCGCGGCCGTCAGGGACAAGGGGCCGGACTCGGAAGAGGCTCACGCCCTGGTCCGAAAGCTCCAGTCCTTCATAACTGAGAACTATTACACCTGCGGCGACGAGATCCTGGCGTCCCTCGGCAGGGCCTACGGCTGCGGCGGGGAATTCACGGAGAACATCGACAGGAGCGCCGGGGAAGGGACCGGCGCCTTCGCCTCGGCCTGCGTCGAAGGATACTTAAGGTCGAAGGCCGGAAGGTGATCAAAGATTACAACTCTGTGTCAGGCGCCGCTTTTCCTTGACATCCCGCGATTTTTGCGGTATAAGTTTCTGTAATTGAAAAGCCTTCGGGAGGAGTAGTCCGTTACGCTTTTACAGAGAAGGAGCCTTGGCTGAGAGCTCCGAAAGCCGCTGCCGGATGAAGGTCGCCCGAGCCGCAGGCGTTTTAAATGAGTGCCGGAGGCGTCCCTTCCGGAACAAAGGTGGTACCGCGGATACATTCCGTCCTTTGGGTCATCCCAAGGGACGGAATTTTTACATTGAAAGGACAGCAGAAATGGAAAACAATCTCCCCAAAAACTATGATCCCAGAGCCTTCGAGGACCGCATCTACGAAGCCTGGGAGAGCAGCGGGGCCTTCACGCCGAAGATCGACAAGACGCAGAAGCCCTTCACCATCATGATGCCGCCCCCCAACATCACGGGACAGCTGCACATGGGCCACGCCCTCGACCAGAGCCTGCAGGACGTCATGACCCGCTTCAAGAGGATGCAGGGCTACTGCACCCTGTGGCTGCCGGGCACCGATCACGCCAGCATCGCCACCGAGGTGAAGATCCTGGACAAGATCAAGGCCGAGGAGGGCAAGACCAAGGAAGACCTGGGCCGCGAGGAGTTCCTTAAGAGGGCCTGGGACTGGAAGAAGCAGTACGGCGGGCGCATCGACACCCAGATCAGAAAGCTGGGCAGCTCCTGCGACTGGAGCCGCGAGCGCTTCACCATGGACGAGGGCCTGAACAAGGCGGTCGTGGAGCACTTCTGCCGCCTCTATGAGAAAGGACTCATCTACAAGGGCAGCCGCCTCATCAACTGGTGCCCGGTCTGCGGCAGCGCTCTTTCGGACATCGAGGTCGAGCACGTCGACAAGAACGGCAAGTACTGGTACTTCAGATATCCCGGCGCCGACGGCGGCGAAGGCATCACCGTCGCTACCTCCAGGCCCGAGACCATGTTCTCCGACGTCGCCATCGCCGTCAATCCCGACGACGAGAGGTACAAGCACCTGGTCGGCAAGACGGTGATCCTGCCCCTGGTGGGCCGCGAGATACCCATCATCGCCGATCCTTACCCCGATCCCGAAAAAGGCACCGGCGCCGTCAAGATCACTCCCTCCGCCGACCCCAACGACTTTGAGGTGGGCTTAAGGCACGGTCTTCCCGTCATCGAGTGCATCGACGAGAGCGCCCACATGATGGAGACCGCGGGAAAATACGCCGGCATGGACCGCTTCGAGTGCAGAAAGGCCTGGGTCGCCGACCTCGACGCCGCCGGCTATCTGGTCAAGACCGAGGATATGGTCATCCCCACCGGCGAGTGCTACCGCTGCCACACGGTCGTGGAGCCCAGGATCAGCGAGCAGTGGTTCGTGAAGATGAAGCCCATCGCCGAGCCCGCCCTCAAGATCGCCGAGACCGGAGAGCTCAATTTCGTCCCCGACAGGTTCAGGAAGATATACGATCACTGGCTCGAGGAGATCAGGGACTGGTGCATCTCCAGGCAGCTGTGGTGGGGCCACAGGATCCCCGCCTACTACTGCGAGGACTGCGGCGAGATGGTCGTGGCGAGAGAAGAGCCACATACCTGCCCCAAGTGCGGCGGGCATAAGTTCCGCCAGGAAGAAGACGTGCTCGACACCTGGTTCAGCTCCCAGCTCTGGCCCTTCTCGACCCTGGGCTGGCCCGAGAAGACCGAAGATCTGGAATACTTCTTCCCCACCACCACCCTGGTCACCGGCTACGACATCATCTTCTTCTGGGTCGCGAGGATGGCCTTCGCCTCCGTCGACGAGATGAAGTGCTCGCCCTTTAAGGACGTGCTCATCCACGGCCTCGTCAGAGACGCCCAGGGCAGGAAGATGTCCAAATCCCTGGGCAACGGCATCGATCCGCTCGACGTCATAGACCAGTACGGCGCCGACGCCCTGCGCTTCATGCTGCTCTCGGGCATCGCCCCCGGCAGCGACATACGCTACAGCAACGACAAGGTGGAGTCCGCCAGGAACTTCGCCAACAAGCTCTGGAATGCCTCCCGCTTCGCCATCATGAACCTGAAGAACGAGGACGGGAGCTTCAAGCCCATAGCGGGCGAAGATACCGCCCGCCTCATGCCCGAGGACCGCTGGATGCTCTCGGTGATCAACGATTCTCTCGCCGACATCACCGCCAACATGGAAAAGTACGAGTACGCTCTGGCGGCGGGCAAGATATACGAGCTCATCTGGAACCAGTTCTGCGACTGGTACATAGAGCTGGCCAAGGGCCGCCTCTACGGAGACGACGAGAAGCAGAAGGAGACCACCCGCTTCGTGCTCGTGAAGGCCCTCAAGGCCCTGCTCAAGCTCCTGCACCCCTTCATGCCCTTCATCACCGAAGAGATCTGGAGCTTCCTGCCCAGGGAAGAGGGCGCCAAGGACTTCCTCATGCACGAGAGCTGGCCCGTGTACGATCCTGCCCTCGACTACGCCGAGGACGTGGCTACCCTTGAGCTCGCCATGGACGCCATCAAGGCCGTGAGGAACATCAGGGCCGAGGCCGGCGCCGCTCCCTCCAAGAAGCTGGGCGTCGTGCTGCTCGCCGGCGAGACCGAGAGAAAGAGGCTCGAAGCGGCGGAGAGCTACCTGCTCAACCTCGCCAACCTGCACAGCGTGAGCTTCGCTTCCGGCAAGGAGGAGGTCCCCGAAGAGACCATGTCGGCGGCGCTCCCGGGCGTCGAGATCTACGTCCCCCTGGACGAGCTGCTCGACTACGAGGCCGAGTACGCCAGGCTCACCAAGGAGAGGGACAGGCTCACCACCGAGGTCTCCCGCCAGGAGGCCAAGCTCGCCAATCAGAACTTCGTCTCCAGAGCCCCCGAGAAGGTCATCAGCAACGAGCGCGAAAAGCTCGCCAATTACAAGGATATGCTCGAAAAGGTCCTGTCCAGGCTGCCCCTGGTCGAGGCCAAGCTCAAGAGATAGAGGAGGACGCCATGGGATTCAGCGAGATGATGCACGCGTTCATCGCGGCGAAGTACTACGTTTACCTTAAGGAGAACTACGGGGAGAAGGGCGAGACCGCCTTCCTCCACGCCACCCGTCACTACGCGGAGCAGAGGGGAAGGCGCATGGCCCAGCGGGCCATCAGGGACGGGAAGCCCCTGACCTACGACACCTACTGCCGCTACAGCGAGTGGGTCAACACCGAAGAGGCGAAGGCCTGCGGCGCCGCCAACAGCTCGGTCATGCAGTCGGTGGCTCCCGACTGCGAGATGCACGTCTTCGTCTGCCCCTGGCACTGGCAGTTCAAAAAGATGGGCCTGCCCGAGGCGGGGCTGCTCTACTGCCGGGACCTCGACGCCTCGATCTGCAGAGGCTTCAATCCCGAGCTCTCCTACACGACCGTCCAGACCCTGCACGATCACGATCACTGCGTCCAGATCGTAAAAAACAGCGGGCTCGATCCCAAGAACATGCCGAAGAAGGAAGAGAGGAACCTCAAGTCCTTCGAGTATCACTGCGCCCACTCCTACTGGTCCTACGCCGACACGGTCAGGGCCATATTCGGGAGCGAGGGAGACGCGATAGCCTCGAAGGTGCTGGCGGACCTGGCGGCGGAATTCGGCCGGGGATACGCGGATATCATACTTGGGTATTCCGACACCGATTTCACCCATATCTGAAAGGACGGGGTCCTGAGCGCTCCGCTCCGGACAGCGCCATGACCGGTCAGAATAAAGGGACCTGCACTTATGCGAGCGCAGGTTCCTTGTTTTTTTGTGATTCCTGTGATAGAATACCATGATACTTTTTTTGTATCTGTGTTTGCGTTGCGATAATGTACGGATTACAGACAAGGAGAGCGTAAAATGAGGATAGCGGTAGACGCCATGGGCGGCGACAAGGCCCCTTTTGAGATAGTAAAAGGCTGCGTCCGGGCCTGTGACAGGATCGACGATCAGATAATACTGGTGGGCAGGGACGCGCTCGTGCAGGCAGAGCTCGACAAGTACGAGGGAGAATACGCTCCCGGCCAGATCACGGTGTTCAACGCCGGCGACGTCATACACGGGGACGACAGCCCCGTGCAGGCCGTGAGGAGAAAGACCGATTCCTCCATGGTCGTGGCCGTCGATCTGGTAAGAGACGGCAGAGCCGACGCGGTGCTCTCCGCGGGCAATACCGGCGCCCTGATGGTGGCCGGTCTCATGCACCTGGGCAGGGTGCCCGGGGTGGAAAGGCCCGCTATCGTCTCGCCGCTTCCCAATATCGGCGGCTCGGGCTTCTCGCTCCTGGTCGACGCCGGAGCGAACGCCGAGTGCAGAGCCTCGAATCTTCTGGGCTTCGCCAAGATGGGCAGCATATACATGAAGGACGCCTTCGGCAAGAAAGATCCCACCGTGGGCCTCATTAACATAGGCACCGAGGAGACCAAGGGCACCGAGATGCTCAAGGAGGCCTACAAGCTCCTCAAGGCCTCGGACCTCAATTTCGTCGGCAACGTGGAGGCCAGAGACATATCCTCCGGCGCGGCCGACGTCCTGGTCTGCGACGGCTTCACGGGCAATATAGTGCTCAAGCTCGCGGAAGGCGTGGCCTGGGACATCATGAAGACCGTCAAGCAGACTCTGACCGAGGACGCTCTTTCCAAGGTCGCGGCCTTGATGCTCAAGAACAAGCTCGGGGCTCTCAAGTCCAGGCTCGATTACTCGGTCTACGGCGGAGCTCCCATACTGGGCCTTAAGGGCGCGGTCTTCAAGATGCACGGCTCTTCCGCGGCCTTCGCCGTGGAGAACGCCGTCGTCAGGGCTTCGGTAGCCACCTCGGCGGGCTTCCTCGCGGCCATAGAGGAGGCCATGAAAGGCGCGGAACTTGAATAGCAGCGCCAAAGACCTCGAAAAGATCATAGGCTACGAGTTCAGGGACGCCGCTCTTTTGGAGAGGGCGCTCACCCACAGCTCGCGGGCCAACGAGCTCAGCGGCGACCCTCAGGACGGGAACGAAAGGCTCGAGTTCCTGGGCGACGCGGTGCTCGAGGAGATAGTCAGCACCTGGCTCTATCTCTGTCTTCCCGAAGACCCCGAGGGCAGACTCACCAAGCTCAGGGCCTCGATAGTGTGCGAAAGATCGCTCTCGCAGGCGTCCAAAGCCCTGGGGATCAACGAGTTCTTAAGGCTCGGACACGGCGAGGAGCTCTCCGGCGGCAGAGACAGGGATTCCATAGTCTCCGACGGGCTGGAGGCTCTGTTCGGCGCGGTCTTTCTGGACGGCGGACACGAGGCCGCCGGCAGCGTCATCAGGACCGTGCTCTCCGATACCGTCAAAAAAGGCCTCGAGGGCAGGCTTTTCCGCGACGCCAAGACCGAGCTGCAGGAGGTCCTGCAGAAGCAGGGCGTCAGCGGCTGCGATATAGAGTACGTGATCACCGGCGAGTCCGGCCCCGATCACAACAAGCTTTTCGAAGCCGCCGTCTGCTCTTCCGGCAGGGAGCTGGGAAGAGGATGCGGCAGGACCAAGCAGGCCGCGCAGGCGGCCGCCGCCTCGGCCGCTCTTGAGAGCATGAGCGGCAGGGGGCAGAGGTAAGAGATGTATTTCAAGCGCATGGAGCTCAACGGGTTCAAATCCTTCGCGGACCCGGTCACAATAGAATTCACCGAGGGCATCACCTGCATAGTGGGCCCCAACGGCAGCGGCAAGAGCAACATCTCCGACGCCCTCCGCTGGGTCCTGGGCGAGCAGAGCCCCAAGTCCCTGCGCGGCGGCAAGATGGAAGACGTGATCTTCGCCGGCACCCAGAGCCGCAAGGCCAAGGGCATGGCCGAGGTCACCCTCGTCATCGACAACAGCGAGAGGATACTTCCCATCGATTTCGCCGAGGTGGGCATCACCAGGCGCATGTACCGCAGCGGCATGAGCGAGTACCTGATCAACCGCGTCCCCTGCAGGCTGAGAGACATCAGAGAGCTGATCATGGACACCGGCATCGGCGTGGAAGGCTACTCCATCATCGGCCAAGGCAAGATCGCCGACATCGTCAGCAACCGCATGGACAGCCGCCGCGAGATCTTCGAGGAGGCCGCGGGCATAGTCAAGTACCGCAGCAAGAAGGCCGAGACCGAGAAGAGCCTCGAGAACGCCAGGTCCAATCTTGACCGGGTGAACGATATAGTATCCGAGATCGAGGGGCGCATAGACGGCCTGGCGGAAGAGAGCAAAAAGGCCGCCGAATACCTTGAGCTCAAGGAAAAGTACAGGAACGTCGAGATAAACGTCCTCCTCAAGAACATAGAAGCAGCCGACGGCAGGAGCGAAGCGGAGAAGACCCGCCTCGCGGAGATAGAGACCGCGCTGGAGGAGCTGCAGGATAAAAGATCGGGCCTCGAGGGCAGCCTCAGGGGCATGAGAGACGAGGTGAGAGAGGCCGAGAGCGGCATCGCCTCGATAAGAGAAGAGCTGTCGGCCGTGAGCGACGAGATCCGCTCGATCGTGAGCGCGCGGGAGCTCAACCGCGAGAGGGCAGCCTCCATTGAAAAGGACAACGGCCGCCTGGAGCTGGAGATCTCCTCCATCGAGGAGAAGCTGGCCAAGCAGAAGCAGCTGGCCGCCATCGTCGGCGAGAGGCTCGAGGCCGCGAAAAAGGAAAGAGACGAGGCGCTCGCGGGCCTTAAGGAAAAGGAGGAAGAGGAGGCCGCGGCTGCGGAGGCCTTGAGAAAAGGCACTCTCGAGAGCGACTCCTTAAGAAACGAGCTCCTTTCGGTATCCGCTTCGGTGTCGGGCCTCACCGCCCGCGCCCGCAGCGGCGAGGAGCTGGCGCAGAGCCTGCTCCGCCGCGCCGAGAGGCTGGGGGAGGACTCCAAAGAAAGAGAAGAAGCCGCGAGGAGCCTCGAGGTCTCCATCAGGGAGGCCGAAGAGTCGCTGACGGTCCTGAGCGCGAACGAGAAGGATATCAGGACCAGGCTGCTGGCTCAGGCGGACGTCATAGACGAGGCGCGCAAAAAGAGGAGCGGCGCCGCCGCGAGAGCGCAGGAGCTGCGCGTGGCGGCGGGAAAGCTGGCCGCGAGAGAAAAGCTCCTGGGCGAGCTCGAAAGATCCTACGAGGGCTACGGCGGCGGGGTGCGCTTCCTGATGGAAAGGAAGCTCCCCGGCGTCATCGGGGTCCTGGGCGATCTCATACGCGTGCCCGCCGGCTGGGAGCTGGCCATAGAGACCGTGCTCGGCGCCAAGATGCAGGATATAGTCTGCGAGAGCGGGCGCGACGCCAAGAGGGCGATCGAGCTGCTCAAGGAGAACAGAGCAGGAAGGCTCACCTTCCTGCCCGTGAACGACCTGAGGCTCCCCAGGCCCGCCGATACCTCGGCCGTCGAAGGCCTCAGAGGATATCTGGGGCTCGCCTCGGAGAGGGTGCGCATAAAGGGCGGCTATCAGAACATAGTCGAGTACATGCTGGGCAGGGTCGTCATCTGCGAGACGCTGGACAACGCCCTCGCCATGTCCGAGCGCAATGATTCGGGCCTTCGCTTCGTGACTCTCGAGGGCGAGATAATCAACGCCGCGGGAGCCATAACGGGCGGCAGCCTCAAGAACAACACCGCCAACATACTGATACGCAGGGCGGAAAGAGACAGTCTCAAAAAGCAGATCGCGGAGAACAACGCCGGCATCAAAAAGGCGGAGGAGGAGCTCGCGCTGGCGGAGAGCGCCATGAGCGAGGCCGCGTCCGTAAGGGAAGCCTGCGCCGCGGAGCTCTCGGAGGCCCAGACCGACACCGCCCTTCAGAAGAGAGAGCTCGAGAACTTAAAGCAGCAGCTGGCCGACGCGAAGAGCTCGGGCAGCGCCAGGAGCCGCGAGATCTCGGAGCTCGAGCTCGAGGCGGCAAGAGCCCGCGAGGCGAAGGAAAAGGACCTGGCGGAGCTCGAAAAGGCCCGCGAAAAGGAAGAAGAGATAAAGAAGAGCCTGGCCGATAAGGCCGGGATACTGGCCGAGCTCGAGAGCAGGGCGGGCAGGGCGAGAGAGGCCCTCACCCAGGTAAAGCTCGTCGAGAGCGGCGCGGCCCTGAGGCTGCAGAACACCGAAGACCGCATCGCCTCCCTTAAGGAGAGCGAGGACGAGCTCCTGGCCGAGAAGAGCGGCAAGGCGACGGAGCTCGAAAAAGGAAGGCTCCTGGTCTCCCAGACCGAGTCGTTCTTCGCCGGCAGCGAAGAAGCCCTGGCGGAAAAGGAAAAGAAAAAGGAAGAGCTGGAGAAAAAGCTCGCCGAGAGCGAGCTCAGGAAAAAGGCTCTCAGCGAAAAGAGC
>JAEEIC010000174.1 GCA_016281165.1 Bacillota bacterium
AGTCGAAGCGCGTTTCCGAGAAGCTGGGCTTCACTTATTTTAAGACACTTAAGGACGTGCGCATCCGCCGCATCGGAGAGACCAAGGACATACTCTACGGCCGTCTCACCAAAAAGGAGTGGGAGGAGAAGCGCAGGATCAGGCATGTCAGCCTCATGCTCCCCGTAAGAGACGGCATGATACTGCTCGGGATGAAGAAAAGAGGCTTCGGCGCGGGCAAGATCAACGGCGCCGGGGGCAAGGCCGAGCCCGGCGAGAGCTTCGCAAAGGCCGCGGTCCGCGAATGCCTCGAGGAGACCGGCGTCGCCGTCAGGGATCCCCGTGATATGGGGACCGTCGTCTACCGCGATCTGTATTACAGGGACGGTCCCGAGACCGTCATAATGCACGTCTTCGTCTCCAGAGACTTCGAAGGGGAGCCCGCCGAGTCGGACGAGCTGGCTCCGCGCTGGTTCCCTCTGGATGAGATCCCCTACGAAAAGATGTGGGGCGACTGCGCGCACTGGCTGCCCGAGGTGCTCAAGGGCAGCAGAGTCGAGGCATACTTTCATTACAACGCGGACGACGTCTTCAGCTCTTACAGCGTCGACGCGCTGCCGGAGTGAACAGAGCGGAGGGCTTAAGCGCTTCCGCTCTCAACGCCTGCCTTCATAAAATCTTAATAACTTCCCATGTTTTTTCTTTAACTCCCTTTGCGTACAATAGAAGACGCAAAGGGGGTCTTCATATATGCCTAATATTCTCATCTGCGACGACGACAGAGACATCGTGAACGCGCTCAGGATCTATCTCTCCGACCCGGAATATACGCTCTTTACGGCGTATGACGGCAGACAGGCGCTGGAGACAGTCGAGGGGAACGATATCCAGCTGGTGCTCATGGACATCATGATGCCCGTCATGGACGGCATCACGGCCATGGCGAAGATCAGGGAGATCAGCAATGTGCCCGTCATCATGCTCACCGCCAAGAGCGAGGACGCCGACATGATACTGGGGCTCGCGGCCGGGGCCGACGATTACATCACCAAGCCCTTCAACCCGCTCGAGGTCTCGGCCAGGGTGAAGTCGCAGCTGAGACGCTATCTCAGGCTGGGCGCGGGCCCGGCGGGGCAGCAGAGCTTTGAAGCCGGGGGGCTCGAGCTCGACGACCGCTCCAAGGAGGTCAGGGTGGACGGGGAGCTCATAGCCCTGACTCCCAAGGAATACGAGATACTGAGGCTGCTCATCTCCGAACAGGGGAGGGTGTTCTCGCCCGCGGAGATATACAGGGCGGTCTGGAAGGAGAAGCCCCTCGGCAGCGACAATACGGTGGCTGTCCATATCAGGCATATCAGGGAGAAGATCGAGATCGATCCGGCGAGGCCCAGGTACCTCAAGGTGATCTTCGGTCAGGGGTATAAGATCGAAAGGGGAAAGAGATGAAACGATTTTTCAGGACCACGGCGGGGAAGACGGCGCTGTTTATAGTCTGCATACTGTCTTTCTGCGCAGTGGCGGCGTCGGCCGCCGGCGCGTGGCTGATGGTGATAGATGACAGTTATAACTTCTACACCAACAGCGAGGAGAACATACAGAGCCGGGCGGAGGAGCAGCTCATAAGATCCCGGCTGGACGATCTCAGCAGGATGGCGGCCGAAGGGAAAGTCCCAGAACCGGCCGTCTTCGCTTACCAGGAGAGCGAAGTCATATTCCGGATCACAGACAGCGGGGGGAAGGTCCTGATCCAGTCTCCCTCAGCCGCGGCCGCCGGAGACTTTGACAGGGAATACATCTTCACCGCGGTGGTGGAGGACGCTCCCGTGACGCTCAGGGTGAGCGCCGATATCGCGGAGGGCTCGAACCTCGAGGCCCAATGCGCCGCCGCCGCGGGCCTGATCCACACCGGCTACGCTCTCAGATACTGGATCTACGCGATCGCCGCCGCGTCGCTGCTTCTGGGCGTCTGCTCGTTCATCGCCCTCATGAGCGTCTCGGCGAGGAGGCCGGATACAGAAGAGCTCGTACCGGGCCCCCTGAACAGGCTGCCCTTCGACGTCCTGGCCCTGGCGGCCGGGGGCGCGTGCGTCTTTTCGGTCTGGGCGGGAGTAGAGATCGCGAGGGACGCCTTCGATTCGGAAGCCTTCGGCGTCATGACGGTCATAGCCTCTTTCATTGTCTGCGCCTGCCTCGTCCTGGGGCTTTGCATGAGCGCCGCCGCGAGGATAAAGCAGAAGACGCTGATCTCGAATACCCTGATCCGGCGCTGCTTAAGTCTCATATGGACCGTCCTGTGCAGGACGCTCTCATTTATACTCAGGATGCTCAAGGGCCTGCTGAGGCTCATTCGCGGCGTGCCACTGGTCTGGAGGACGGCCGCGATACTCTCCGGGATCGCGCTGCTCGAGCTCGTATGCGTCGCCTCCGACTGGGAGATGGGGATCGTACTGCTGATCATGATCAACGCCGCCGTTATCCTTGCCGGAATCTACGCCGCTCTCTGCTTAAGAAAGCTGCAGAAGGGGGCTCTCGCCCTCGCCTCGGGCGATCTTTCCCACATCACCGATACCAAAGGGATGATATGGGACTTCAAAAGGAGCGGCGAGGACCTCAACAGCATCTCGGCCGGCATGGCCGCCGCGGTCGAGGAGAGGCTCAAGAGCGAGAGGATGAAGACCGAGCTCATAACCAACGTCTCCCACGACATCAAGACGCCGCTCACGTCACTGATAAACTACGCCGGCCTCATCGCCGCCGAGCCCTGTGAGAACGAAAAGCACGCCGAATACTCAGAGGTCCTCGTGCGGCAGTCCGAAAGGCTCAAGAGGCTGCTCGAGGATCTGGTCGAAGCCTCCCGGGCCTCCACCGGCGATCTCGAGGTCGATCTCATGCCCTGCGACGCCTCCGTCTTCATCAGCCAGGCGGCGGGAGAGTACGAGGACAGGCTGAAGGCGGCGGGCCTTACGCTGATGACGAAGGTCCCGCAGGAGCCCGTGCGCATCATGGCCGACGGGCGCCGGATGCAGCGCGTCTTCGACAACCTCATGAACAATATATGCAAGTACTCCCAGAGCGGCACGAGGGTCTATCTGAGCCTTGAAAAGCAGGGAAACGAAGCGGCGGTCAGCTTCAAGAACACCTCAAGAGACGCTCTCGATCTTACGGAGGAGGAGCTTACCGAGCGCTTCACCAGAGGAGATCACTCGCGGGGCACCGAGGGCAGCGGCCTGGGGCTTTCCATCGCGAAGAGCCTGGCGGAGCTTCAGGGCGGTGCTTTGAGGCTCTCGGTCGACGGCGACCTCTTCAAGGCGGTGCTGAGCTTTCCGGTCGTATAGCGCCGCGCGAAACGTTGGACTTACAGCGCCGCGCTAAGCAGCCTTTGACCTCCGCTCCCCGGAGGTGTATAATATCGGCGCAGGCAAAATCTGGTCAGATCTTCAAGGAGGTAAGCTATGACATTCTACAAATGCGCCCTTTGCGGCAATATCATCGCCCATATCCACGATTCCGGCGTCCGCGTCCACTGCTGCGGGCAGGAGATGCAGCCCATGACTGAGAACACCACCGACGCTTCGCTCGAGAAGCACGTTCCCGTCATCGAGGTCAACGGAAATATCGTGACCGTCACCGTGGGCTCCGTCGAGCATCCCATGCTCGCTGAGCACTACATCGAGTGGATCATGCTCGAGACCGAGCAGGGCAGGCAGAGGAAGCCCTTAAAGCCCGGCGACAAGCCCGTCGCGGTCTTCGCTCTCGCCGAAGGCGACAAGCCTCTCGCGGCCTACGAGCTCTGCAATCTCCACGGCCTGTGGAAGGCCTAGGGAGGAGTCCTTCGCGGTCCCGCGGGTCTGCGGCAAAACAGCGCCGGGCCCGGCCGGACTGCCGAAAGGGGAGGCGCAATGGAATATGAACATATAGTCCATCCCTTCGGGCCGCTGTACGACGAGCGCTCGAAGATACTGATACTGGGGAGCCTTCCTTCGGTAAAGTCCCGGGAGCAGAACTTCTTTTACGGCCATCCGCAGAACCGCTATTGGCCCCTGATGGCGTCTCTTCTAGGGGAGCCCGCGCCGAAGACGCTGGCGGAAAAGAAGGCCCTGGTCCTCGCGCACGGCGTCGCCATGTGGGATTCTGTCTACAGCTGCGATATCAAAGGCTCGGGGGATCAGAGCATAAAAAACGCCGTCCCCACCGACCTTCGGCCCGTGCTCGAAGGCTCGATGATACGCGCGGTGTTCTGCAACGGGGCGGCCTCGTACAAGTATTACTGCCGCTTTCAGGAAAAGGAGCTGGGGATAAAGGCGGTCCAGCTTCCCTCCACCAGCCCCGCCAACGCGGCCTGGAGCATGGAAAAGCTGCGGGATGAGTGGAAGATCATACTCGAATATCTATAATACCGACACGATCAAAGACCGGACTCCGCTCCAGCGGGGCCCGGTCTTTATTTTGCGTAGCGCGATACCTGAGGCTGTGGTATAATTACTCTGAATAAAAATGCGCACGGATGGAGGCGGGGCGCTGAAGCCCAATAGCCGCCTTGCCGGCACGGGAGCATATATGGACCTAAAAAAAGTATTTATAGCGGTACTGGCAGTGGGGCTCGCCGTGATGGTCGCGGCGGCGTATCTCGGGGGCGAAAAGCCCTCCTCAAAGCCCGCCAAGGCCGCCGAAGAGGACGAAGAAGAAGCCAGGGCCTTCGCCTTCGAGACTACCGATATCAACGGCAACGCCGTGACCCTCGCCGATTACGCGGACGCCAAAGTCATAATGGTCAATATGTGGGAGCCCTGGTGCGGCCCCTGCGTGAACGAGATGCCCGATCTTGAGAAGCTCTATCAGAAATACAAGGATCAGGGACTGCTCATACTGGGGGTCTTCGCCACCGTGGACGGGGACGAGGACGCCAGGTTCATCATCAGGAGCACCGGCGTCAGCTATCCCATACTGCACGCCAGCGAGGAATTCGTGGTCTTCAACACCGGCTACGTGCCGACCACGGTCTTCATGAACAGTGAAGGCTGGGGCCTCAGCGAGAACGCGTATGTGGGCTCCAAGAGCTATGACGACTGGGAGGCCATCATCAAGGACCTCCTCGAAGATAAATGAAGGGCGAAAGAAGGGCGGCGCTTTGCGCGCTCCTCGCGGCGGCGCTCATCATGACCGCGGCGGGCATCGCCCTGGGCCAGCCCTATCAGGTCTTCGTCAAGGCCGCGACTGTCTGCCTGGAGTGTGTCGGCATTGGATAACAGAAGACGCGCAGGCATACAGGCGGCCGCGGCTCTGCTGCAGAACGCGAATATAAAAGGCTTTTTTACGGGCCGCATATATCAGGGAGCGGCAAAGAACGTCTGCGTCCCGGGGCTCAACTGCTATTCCTGCCCGGGAGCGCTTGGAGCCTGCCCCTTAGGCTCTCTTCAGAACGCGCTGGGAGCGAGGAGCTTCAGGTTTCCTTACTACGTGCTGGGGCTGATGATATTCTTCGGCGCCCTGCTGGGAAGGGCGGTCTGCGGCTTCATCTGTCCCTTCGGCCTGCTGCAGGATCTGATAGACAAAATACCTTTTACGGTAAAGAAGAAGACGTTCAGAGGGGACAGGGCTTTGAGAAAGCTCAAATACCTGATACTGCTGCTGACGCTGAGCCTGCCTATGGCGGTAAAGCTCACGCCTTTCTTCTGCAAATATATCTGCCCGGCAGGCACTCTGGCGGGCCTGCTGCTGGCTCTTTCGGACAGCAGTATAGGGGCGCTTTTAGGCAGCCGCTTCGCCTTCAAGCTGGCGCTGCTGATACTGGCCCTGCTCGCGGCGGCCGTGATATACAGGCCGTTCTGCAAGTACGTCTGCCCGCTGGGAGCGTTCTACGGGCTCTTCAATCGCGTATCCGCCGTGAGGATAAAGGCTGACAGCCACTCCTGCGTGAGCTGCGGGGCCTGCTCCTCGGTCTGCGGCATGGGGGTGGATCCTGCGAAAGAACCTGATTCCCCCGAGTGCATACGCTGCGGAGCCTGCGTGAGGAGCTGTCCGGCAGGGGCGCTGGCCTGGGATATCCCGGCCGCGTCCGTGAAAAAGAAATATAATGATCTAACTTAAAGGACTGAATGGAGAACGAGATGAGTAAAGACGTGCTCGAACAGAAATGCCCGGCCTGCGGAGCGCCCATGCGCTTCGACGCGGCTACGGGCAGGCTGGTCTGCGACTGGTGCGGGAACATACTTGAGATCAAGGATCAGGACTGGTCCGCCGAAGCTCAGGCTGCAAAGCCCGCTGCCGCTCCCCCGAAAGCCGAAGAGGCCCAAGATGGAGATGAGCAGATCAGCGGCTTTGATTACGAGGCCATAAAGCAGCAGGTCATCGACAAGGACGCCGAGAAGCTGCCCATTTACAACTGCCGCTCCTGCGGGGCGGAGGTCATATCCACCTGGGAGCAGGTGGCCCTGACCTGTCCCTACTGTCAGAACAACATAGTCCTGACCGACAAGGTGGCCGGAGGCCTCAAGCCCGACGGCATAGTTCCCTTCACCATCAGTTCAAAGGAGCTGCCCGACGCGGTCAACCGCTTCTACCGGAAAAAGAAGCTCCTCTCGAAGAAATTCTTCACCGAGGCCAGGATGGGCCGGGTCACGGGCATCTACGTCCCGTTCTGGGTCTTCGACGGCCATCTGGAAGGCGACGTCCGCTTCGACGCCTCGAACACCGTCAGCTACAGGCAGGGCGACTACCGCGTGACCGATACCAAGCATTACTCCCTGAACAGGTCGGTGGCGGTCGACTTCGCCGACATCCCCGTGGACGCCAGCGAGAGGCTCGACAACGCCATGATGGATTCGCTCGAGCCCTTCGATATGTCGAAGAGCAGGCCCTTCGATCCCGCCTATCTGGCCGGCTTCACCGCCGATCGCTTCGATTCTCCCGCCTCCGACGTGGAGCAGAGGGCAAAGTCGAGGATGATGAACACCGCCTACACCTCCGCCAGGCAGCAGTGCTCGGGCTACAGCAGCGTGACCGAGAGGGGAGGCAATATCAGCGCTCAGGTCAAGGCCAGATATCTGCTCCTGCCCGTCTATCTCTTCGACATCGTCCAGGGCAATAAGAACTACAGTTTCGCCGTGAACGGCCAGAGCGGCAAGGTGGTGGGGCAGCTGCCCAACGACAGGGCCTATAATCTCAGATACTTCCTGCTCAGAGCGGGGGCTGCCTTCGGCGCCTTCATGCTCTATTCCGTCGCCAGGTACTTTATGGGGGCTTGAAAATGAAAAGAAAAGCAGCGCTGCTGATCGCAGCCTTTATGATCATAAGCCTTGCGCTTCCTCTCGCCGTCCTGGCCGAGGGCCTGTATGACGAAGCTTCCCCCAGGGTCATCGACAACGGCGGGGCGCTCGATGCCGCGCACGCCCAGGACCTCATGGATGAATCGCTGTCGTTCTCCGAGGAGTACGAGATGGATTTCGTCTTCGTCGTCGTCACCGCGGACGAGTACCAGTCCTGCGGAGGAAGGCTCGGCTCTCTCGCCGACTATATATACGATGAGGGAGGCTACGGCTGGGGAGAAGACAGATCCGCCGCCATCGCTCTCTGGTGCCCCGAATATGAGGAATATCATTATCAGGCCTACGGCTGGGCCTCCGAGGTCATCGATGAGGACGAGATCGACTTCATAAGCGAGAGGTCCCCGGGCTATGAGGAAGAGTACGGAGACTGGGGCGTCCTGTACGCGTCGCTCCGCTTCACCTCCAATTATCTCGACGATCAGCTGCAGGACATCGATACCCTGCCTCCCGAGATTGCTTCCCTGCTGCAGGGCGGGCAGAGCTCCGAGCAGAACCCGGTCGTCCCCGGCGATCCGCAGCCCCTCACGGGCTCCAAGCCCGACTGGTATCCCGAGGATCCCCAGAACTTCACCTTCTTCC
>JAEEIC010000175.1 GCA_016281165.1 Bacillota bacterium
CGCAGTCGCTGGTGGGAGCGGCGATGAAGGCGATGTCGATGTGGACCTCACCGGCCTCGATGGCCCTGGGTCTGCCTCCGTGGCTCCTGATGATGGCGGGGGTCTTGAGCTTTCCGGCCGAGACGACCTCGCCCATGCGGCCTCTGATGCCGCTGGTCTGGATGCCTATGACCTTGCCCTCTTCGATGTAGTCCGCGATAGGATCGTGGGCCGCGCCGAGGCTGGTGGCGGCGATGGTCATGTCCTTGAGGCCGAGCTCGTCGATGGCGGCCTTCATGACCATGTTGACCACGAAGTCTCCGTCGCGCAGATGATGGTGGAAGCTGAAGGTCATGCCGCTCTTGGCTCCGCAGAGCTTGAGGGCGTCGACGAGGCTGTCCACGACCTTGCTCTCCTGGGGCTTCTCATACCTTCTGGTGGTCGGCGAAGCCTTTTTGATGTACTTGCCGTCCATGTAATTCTTTCCCTGATATACTTCCTTGCCGTTCTTGAGCAGCTCGTCAGGGATATCTCTACCTACTGCGTTTTTCATATCAGATCCCCCTCGTACATACCGCAGGCTTTAGCCAGCTTTAAAGTCCTTTCCGCGCCGGGGATGAAGGCGATGTCTATCATCTTGCCGTCAACGGTGAATACGCCGACGCCGGCGGCGGACTGCTCGCGGAAGGCGCTGACGATCTTCTCGGCCTGGCGGATCTCCTTCTCGGTGGGAGCGAAGACCTGGTGGACAAAGCGTATCTGCTTGGGATTGATCAGGCTCTTGCCGTCGAAGCCCATGGCCTTGTTCTGCAGGACCTCAGCCTCGAAGCCTTCCTGATCGTCGAGATTGGTGAATACGGTGTCGAAGCACTGGATGCCGGCTGCTCTGGCGGCCAGTATCATCTGGCCTCTGGCGGCCATCATGTCGACTCCGTCCCTCTGCGGGGTGGTCTGGAGGCACTTTCTCAGGTCGCCTCCGGAGATGGCGACGCCGAACATCCTGGGCGAGGCGGCGCAGATCTCATAGGCGTTGAGTATGCCCTTGGGGCTCTCGAGAGCCGCCATGAGCAGGGTCCTGCCCTCTTCGACGCCGAATTCCTTCTCGGCGGCGAGGGTGGCCTCTTCGACCGCCTTGACGTCGGCGGCGCTCTCGCACTTGGCGATCCTGATGCCGTCGGCTCCGCCGGCGACGCAGACTCTCACGTCCTCCTGCCAGTGGGGAGTATCGAGTCCGTTGATCCTGACGATGACTTCGGTATCACCGTAGTCGATGGTGGTCAGGGCGTGATAGAGAGAGAACCTGGCCGCGTCCTTCTGGTTCTCGGCTACGGCGTCCTCGAGATCCAGCATGATGCTGTCGCAGCCGTAGATATAGGCGTCCTTGATGAGGCCCGGCTTCTGGGCGCTCAGGAACATCATGGTCCTGCGGAGTCTGAAACGCTCCGGTCTGGGTCTTGGTATCATCTTATCACACCTCCCCAGGGAATATCCTTCTCTGACTTGCCGCAGCTCCTGAAGACTGCGCACTCTACTCTGGCCTTGATGGTGCAGTCAAGGGCACCTTTGTCGATGACCGACACGTGGGCGTCTTCCACGCCCAGCTTCTTCAGCGTCTCGAACACTGTCTCCTTGATCTGGCGGCCGTAGGTGTTCATCACGCTGCTCTTGAGTTCAAGGCTGAGCCCTTTGCCGGGCTCGACCGTGACCATGGCGTCGCTGGATTCGAGAGTTCCGGCGACGGCGGGATTTAGTATCTGCATGCTCATCCTTTCGGAGGTCTTTCGACCTCTCGGGACCGTCCGTAAGCAGGTGCGGTCCGTACGGCGGAAGCGGCCGAAGGCCTCTCCCGTCCTATACTATAACGATCGTCATCATTATACCATGACGCGCGGAGTTTGGCATATCAATTTTCCGAAAGGCGTCAACTTGTATCTACATCAGCACTGTCAACCCGCGGTTGACCTTTTTGCCCCTCCTCTGCTTTATGATCTGAGCGTAAGAGATGACCGGCGCGGGCGGGGGACAGGCCCCGCAGAGGCGCCGGAGCGGAGGATATAATATAAGGAGGAAGCAAAATGAAAAAGGGACTCACCGAACTGGTATTCATCCTCGACCGCAGCGGTTCCATGGGAGGCATGGAGGCAGACACCATAGGCGGCTTCAACAGCCTCATCGCCAAGCAGAAGAAGGAAGAGGGCGAATGCCTGCTGACCACCATACTCTTCGACAACTGTCAGGAGACCGTGCACGACAGGACCGATCTTCGCGAGGTCAAGGATCTGACCGACAAGGAGTACTACGTCAGAGGCTCCACCGCCCTGCTCGACGCCCTGGGCGGCGCGATCGAGCACATCGAGACCATACAGAAGTACATCAGGGACGAGGACAGGCCGGAGCACACGGTCTTCGTGATCACCACCGACGGGCTCGAGAACGCCAGCCGCAAGTTCACCTACGGGAAGGTGCGCTCCATGGTCGAAGCGAAGAAGCAGGCGGGCTGGGAGTTCATCTTCCTGGGCGCCAACATCGACGCGGTAAAGGAGGCCCGCCGCTACGGCATCATGGAGGACAAGGCCGTGACCTACGTGAACGACAGGGAGGGCAACGCCGCGGTCTACGACTCGATGCAGGCCGCCGTCACCAGCGCCAGAAAGCTGGGCAGAGCCATCCCCGGCTGGAAGCAGGCCGTCGAGGACGACGTGAAGAGGAGGAAATAAGACAGGCAGGGGCGCCGGGCTTCGTTCTGGCGCCCCTTGCGCCTTTATGGTAAGATATATATCGAAAAGGAGGAGCCGGCCCGCCGGGGCCGGCTGTTTGATCAGCATGGCAGCCTTGTTCAGAAAAAGAGAACGGAAAAAAGTCGACGCGGCTATCGCGGGCAGGATCCGGGCCTACATCGACAGCTTCTCCGCTCCCCCCGCCGGGAGCGCCGCCAAAGCGCCGCAGGAAGCACCGCTTGAAAGATGGGATTACGCCGCTCCGCCGCTCCCGATGCTCGACCTGGTCAAAATGGAGGCGGACTTTGAAGCGAGCTCTGAAGTGAAGCCGGAGGAGGAGGACCTCTTCGAAGAGTTCCCCGCGCCCAAGGCGGCGGCAAAGCCCTTTGCTTCCTACGGCCCTCTGCCGTCGCTGAAGGAGAGCGGCCCCGCGCCCGCCAAAAGGCCCGATATAAGCAGGGCGCTGAAAGAGCTGGAGCCGGGCTTCGGGGAGAAGCTCAAGGAGGCGATCGACAGCAGCGGGCTCACGGATCCCCAGGTCTACAGGAAGGCCCAGGTGAGCCGCGCGGCCTTCAACAAGATCATCAACGGCAAGGCGGTGCCCAAGAGGCAGACGGCAGTGCCTCTCGTGCTCGCCCTCGATCTTGAGAGCGGCGAGAGCCTGAAGCTGCTCGAGACCGCGGGCATCCATCTCTCGACCAGCAGCAAATTCGACCTCATAATACGCTGGTGCTTCGAG
>JAEEIC010000028.1 GCA_016281165.1 Bacillota bacterium
ATGGCGTCGCCCTGAGCGAAGGGGCGGCTGAGGATGATCGTATCGGGAGTCGCGGTGACGAAGTCGGCCGGCTTGCCGCCGGAGAGGACGCAGAGCTTTCCGCCCTCATAGGTGACCTCGATCGTGGAGCCTTCGCCGGATACGTATTTACCGCAGACGGCGCGGCAGGTCTTCTCATCCCACTCGCAGCGCAGGGCGCAGGGCTTGGGCAGAGGATCGTGGCCGGCGGCCATCCTGAAGGCAGCGTTGGATATCTCGGATACGGGGACGCCGCTGGTATTGCAGAACACCACGACGCCTATGCCCAGCTCGGGAGACCAGCCGAAATTGCTGGAGACGCCGGTGAGGCTGCCGCCGTGCTGATTGACGGTGAAATCGTCGACATTGATGGTGCAGACGCCGTAGCCGTACCAGCAGTGGAACCTGTAGTGCTGCCTGGGCCTGTACATCTCTTCGACTATGGTCTTGTCCGCGACGGGCTTGCCGCCGTTCATGTACATGCGCACGTACTCGGTCAGATCGTGGATGGTCGACTTCATGGCGCCGCCTCCGTTGAGGACGAAGGCGTTGTCGTAGAAGTCCCAGCCTCCGGTGAGCTTGCCGTCAACATGCTTGTACAGAGTCGCGTGGTTGGGATCCTTGAGAGGCGCGATGAACTCGGCGCAGCTCCTGCTCATGCCGAGAGGATCGAGGATGTGCTTCTTCACGTACTCGGAGAACGAGGGCTGGTCCCCTTCCCTTCTCACGATCTCGGAGAGGAGCCCGAAGCCGTCGTTGCAGTAGCTCATGCGCTGGCCGGGCTTGCCGGTAAAGCGGGTCTGGGCGCTCATGCGCTCGGCGACTCTCTTCGCGCCTTCGATGGCCATGGCCTCGTTCATCCCCAGCTCGTCCTTCCCGTCGTTCCAGATGCCCATGTCGCGGGCGACATGCTCGACCAGTATCCTGGGCATGGGGAAGAAGCCGCCGGCGTGGGAGAGCAGATGCCTTACCAGCACCGGCTCATCCTGCGGATCCTTGAATTCCGGGATATATCTGCAGAGAGGAGCGTCGAGATCGACCTTGCCCTCCTTCGCCAGCTGCATGATGGACAGAGCGGTGAAGGATTTGGAGATGGAGGCGCAGCCGAAGATGGTATCGTCGTCTATGGGCGCTCCCGTCTCGAGGTCTCTGACTCCGAAGTTCTTCCGGTAGAGGACCTTGTCCTTGTCGAATACGCTGACAGCGATGCCGACAGCCTCGTACTGCTTCCTGATGTCCTCCGCGAATTTCTCAAATACGCTGATCTGATCCTTTTCCATTAGCTTGCGCTCCTTTCACAGTTCTATACCGAAGGCCTTTTTGATGAGTTCCTTGCGTTTTACCAGATAATATATGCCCACGAACACCGCCGACGCGGTCCAGCCCACCGGGTAGGCCAGATAGACGTTCGAGATGACGTAATTATATCTCATTATGATGTTGAGGAAAAGCTGCCTTACTCCGACCATGCCGCAGAGCGAGAGCACCATGACGGCGCTGGAGCGGCCGAAGCCGCGCACTGTATTGGAGAGTATGTTGTTGGTGCTCTGGCAGATGTAGAAGGGGACCATGACCTTTATCATCCAGGTGCCGTAGTACAGAGCCTCGGGATCCTTGGTGAAGAGGCCTATGAGCTGCTCGGAGAAGCCGAAGACCAGGGCGGTGGTGAAGGCGAGGCAGACCACGGCGATGACGAAGGTCGCCTTTACGCCAGATTTTACCCGCTGGTAATTGCGGGCTCCCACGTTCTGGCTCACATAAGGCGCGGTAGCCTGGCCGAGGGACTGGCCCACGAGGCCGATGAGCCTGTCGACCTTTTTAGCCGCCCCCGAGCCCGCCATGGCGGCGGAACCGAAGGAATTGAGGTATCTCTGCACGAAGAGGTTGGAGATGCTGAGAAGGCTCGACTGTATGGCCGCGGGTATGCCAAGGCTGATGACCTCCCTTAGGAGGACCCTGTTGATGTGCAGCTCGCTTATCCTCACCCGGTATATGTCATTGGTCCTGAGCATGTTGCCGAAGACCAGCAGCACCGAGATCAGCTGGGAGATGATGGTCGCCACGGCGACACCCATGACGCCCATGCCGAACCATACCACGGTGACCAGGTCCAGGACTATATTGATGCTGCTCGATATCAGAAGGAAGATGAAGGGGTGTACCGAATCGCCGACAGCCCTCAGGACTCCGGCCCCGACATTGTATATCGCGGTGAAGAGCACGCCTATGAAGTAGATGCGCAGATACTCGAGCGCCTCGGGATAGACATCCTCGGGGCAGTCGACGATCTTGAGGAGCAGAGGCGTGATGAATATGCCGACGAGGGCCATGCAGGTGCCCAGGATCACGGAAAAGGTCAGGGCGGTGTGTATGGAATCGTGCAGGTTCTTCTGATCCTTGGCGCCGTAATAGCGGGCGAAGAGCACGCCGGAGCCGATGGAAAGGCCGGTGAAGAAGCCGGTGAGCAGGCCCGAGATGTCGGTACAGGAGCTTACGGCGGCCAGGGCGGTGGTGCCCACGTTCTTGCCGACCACGATGGAATCCACGCTGTGATAGAGGTTCTGCAGTATGTGGGAGGCCAGGATGGGAAGGGCGAACAGTATTATAGAAATATATATATTTCCGGTCGTGAGATCTTTGGATCCTTTTTTGCTCATGCCTCTCCTTTGGACGTCCCGCGCGCAGGGGATACAGTATTCGGAAACATTGCTTAATATTATAGTCCCAAACGGAACGAAGCGTCAAGAGGAGCGCGGCCGCGGCCATGCCGCGTCCGTGTTTACCGCCTTTGTCTTCTTGCGGCCGAAGGAATTAAATGTTATTATGTCTTAATAGTGAACAAAAAGCAGGTGTGCCGGGCCTAACGCGATGCGTGATCCATTCTTTACAATCATCATAAGCGCCTACGATCTTGAGGACCTCATCGCGGACTCCGTCCGTTCGGTGACGGCCCAGAGCTTTTCCAGCCTTGAATGCATCGTGGTCGACGACGGCTCCGCGGACGGTACGGCGGCGGTCGTGAGGAGGCTCGCCGCGGAGGATCCCCGCGTAAGGCTCATCCCTTCCGGGCACGCCGGGGTATCTCACGCCAGGAACCTCGCTCTCGCCGAGGCGAAGGGAAGATATGTGCTCTTCCTCGACGGCGACGACACCCTCGACGGCGACTGCCTCAAGGTATGCGCCGAAGAGCTCATGAAGGACGACGCTCCCGAGCTTTTGGTCTTCGGCATACGCTACATAGATTATGAGGGCGGAAAGGTCTCCTCGGTCTCGGAGTCTGTTCCCCCGCTCTTCGATTTCAAAAACGGCAGCGAGTACGCCGACCGCTACATCGTATATCACGCCCTGCTGCTCTATTCGACCGGCAACAAGTTCTACGATCTTAAGAGGCTCCGTTCCTGCGGCATCAGCTTTCGCGAAGGCCTGATCTTCGGCGAAGACAGGATATTCAATTACGATTACCTCAGGGTATGCGGCAGGATAGTCTCCGTTAAGCGCTGCTTCTACAACTACCGCCATATCAGACCCGATTCTCTTTCGAGCAGCTTCAGGCGCCATCACATCGAGGAGCTGATGATGCTGCACCGCGAGAAGATCTCCTGCATGCTATCGCTCTCGCGGGATACGACGGAGAACGAAAAGCAGGATTTCGTCCTCTACGACCTGACCAAAGAGACGAGGAACGCTCTTCAGCACATAATAAACAACGCCGGATCGCTGAGCGATGAAGAGGTGCTTGACGAGTTCTCCTGCTGGCTCGATAACGCCGCGGACTTCGCGGAAAAATGGGCCCAAACGCCCGGGAAGGACGCTCTTGCGGCGATAGACGAGGTCAACCGCGAGGTCTTCGAGCCGGAACACATACCGGAGCTCTCGGGCATCGAGAACGTCGTCATCCTCGGCAGCACGGCCTGCGATTACAGAGTGAGGCGCGCCATCGAGCTCTTCAGGGGCCTTGATCCCCTGTATATCTGCAGCGGCGGCAATCTCTCAATATACGCTGACGAGGACGGCAGCCTCCTCACCGAGGCGGAGTACATGAAGAAGGTGCTCGAAGACAGCGGAGTCTCCCCCGAAAGGATAAAGACCGACGGGCTCGCCGCCAGCACCTGGCAGAACATCGCCAACTCCGCGGAGCAGATCAAAAAAGGCAGGACCTGCCTCATCACGGGGGGCTTCCACACGCGGCGCGCGAGGATGATGCTCAAAGAGCAGGGGCTCTCGGCCTGCGTCCTCCCCGCCTACGGACCCAACACCCATCCCGGGAGCTGGTACGCTCATCCCAAGGGCATACCGGTGATACTGGAGGAGCTGAGCAAAAAAGACTCAAAAAAAGCCGCCGAAGCGGCGCTGATCCTCATGAAAGACATGGCCGCGGCCTTATGACCGCGGTCTTTTATTTTATCCTCTTCAGGATCTTCTTGAGTATGCCCAGGAAATAGGCGAAATGGGCGGTCCTTCTGAACAGAAGGTAATAGACGGCGTTGGGGAAGACCATGCATATGAGGAAGCGCCCGATAAAGGGAGCGATCCCCATGCCCCGGATGAGAGAACATATGAGGTACGTCGCCCCGCAGAGCAGCAGATTGAAGAGAGCGTATTTTAACTGGAAGAGCAGATATCTTCTCGTCCCTCCCCCGAAAAAGTTCCTGAAGAACACATACGACTCGACCCAAAAGCACACGAGCACGGTGCTGAGTATGGTCCCGAGTATCACCCCGGCGATCCCGAATTTGATGGCGAGGGGGATGGAAAAGGCGATGTTGGCGATCGATTCGACTATGCTCTTGTACCTGTCGGGCCTGAAGATGCCGGCGGCTTCTTTGAATACCATCACGATCTGCCTCATGCCTGTGATATAGAAGCTGGCCACGGCCGCCGCCAGAGTCCCCGCGGAGAGAAGATATCTCTCCCCTATCCACAGGACGATGAAATTCGGGAGCAGACAGAAGAAGCAGATCGCGGAGAAGCCGTAGAGCCAGACGCAGGCGAAGATCATGTGGTACATCACCTCATGACAGCGTTCCTTGTCGCCCGAGGCGATGAGGTTACCGACGCTGGCCGTGGAGGATACGATGAGTCTGATGATGAGCTTGCGTATCCCGTTGATGATCATCGTATAGTTGGAATAAAGGCCGACGCCGACCAGGCCCACGTATCTGGATATGATCAGATTATCCGTGGAGAACACCACGACGGTGCCGATCTTATGCAGGATCAGGGCCCGGATATCGCTCCAGATGCGTTTTTTCTCTTCAGCAGCGAGCTCCGCCGCGTCTTTATCCCTGATGAAGGGATACATCCTCCCGGCGATGAAAGAGATCGAGACGTTGCCGATAAGGGTGGAGATCATCGATACCAGGAGATAAAGAAAATAGTCGTGCGTCCTGAGCAGAAGGACGATCCTGACGATGGTGGTGATGATGCTCACGCAGAGCATCTCGATGGTCGATATATACTCCTTCTGGTCGCAGACGATTAGCGATCTTTTGTACGTAAAAAAGTATGATGACGCGGAGTTGAACACGTACATCATGTAGTACAGCCTGATATTCGGGATATCCTCCGGCATATCCTTGATCAGGAACTGCAGAAAAGGCGTGAGCGAAAAACCCAGCACCAGGATCACGACGCCGATCACGTTGTAAAAGCGCCTGTAAAGCTTCATCAGGCTATTGATCTTCTCCGTATCGCCGTTTCGTAAGGGCTTGTACAGGGCGAAATTGATGGCGTGCGCCACTCCCAGCTCGGCCAGGGAAAGAAAGCTCAGGATATTGGAGAACAGTCCCCCCAGTCCGAGATACTCGGCGGCGAGGGTCCTGATGAATACCGTGCGCATGATGAAATGCAGCGCGAAAGTGATCAGGGCGGACCCGATCGATACCGCGGCGTTGTTTATGGAATTGAGACTGCGGGAGGATCTGTTCATTCCGCCTTCTTATCCCCTCTTCACGCTGTTGAGAAACGAGATGATATCCCAGTCGTAAAGATACCTTGTGAACGTATCCTTGAAGGAGATCAGCCTGCCAGGCAGGTAGTTTTCCCCGTATATATCGGAATGCACGATAAGATCGTCCTCAAATGCTGTCTCTCCCGTGATGATCCTTTTATGCTCGCAGGGTATCGCCCTGAAGCGCTCAAATGTCTCCCTGCTCAAAGGTTCCGGGTGCTCCATTATCACGCACATGTCATCGGGATCGACCCTGGCGGCCCTTCTTACCCACTTGCTCCGGGCTTCGTCGAAGCTCCCATAGTGCATGAAATACAGCCTGACAGAAGTGTCCCCGCGCCTTAATACGCCTACAGGATACGTGACCGCGTCATCGGACCATTCTTCCGGCTCACAATGAAGATAATAATCCAGATGCGAGGCGAATTCCAGAAAATCCTCGGTGTGAATGAGCAGTCCCACGGTGGGAGAGCGGTATTGCAGGCCCATATCCTGTGAGACAAAGCCGCTGATGCAGTTGTTGCTTATGATGCTGACGTTCTTGTTGCGCAGAAGAACGCGCTTTGATCTCATGTAGAGCTTTCTGAGCGTGGTATCGTCATAATCGATCTTTCCGGCGGCACCGTTTTTCAGACCGTCCCCCCTGAGTATCCCAAATGCCTTAAGGGCCAAAAGCATACGCCTGTAGACCCTGTAAAAAGGAGCGATCCTGTACGGATCCTTCGCGCAGAGCCTTACCTTGAGCCTCAGACCTTTGTAATAGCGCTTGCTCTCGTCGAGCCAGTGAGAATACTCTTCTCTTGACCGCAGACGGTCCTCCCTGTCCGCGAGCATATAGCCGCGCAGACCGAAACGCGCCAGCATGTCTATATACCCGCGGATAAGATCCGCCTCGGGACAGTTCTCCCAGTCGTCCCCGACCTCTTCGAGTATCTCTCCGATCTGCGCGATCCCTGAGCGGATCCCTGTCCCCCGCTTTGCCGTGACAAGAGTGTGCATGATCGATGAACTGTGCATCCTGTAATGATAGAAGACATCGGCCAAAGACATCACCCTTTGCGCCTTTATCGAAGCCTCGAAGGAGAAGCCTTCGTCCTCATGGATGATATTCGGCACGAAGCGGATGCCGTTTTCGATGAGGAACTCTCTCCGGAAGAGCTTAAAGGTAACCATGGGGTAATATTCTTTTGTCTCAATACCCCTCTTTAGGCTGTCGATGCCGCTCACGACTTCATCTACACCGACAGAAGGGCTGAATTCATACATGAATCCCTCGGTATCGTCACCGTCAGCGGTAAAGGTGTCTCTGGCGACGATGAGCATGTCGAGCCTGTTCTCCTCAGCCGTGCGGTATATCTTTCCCAGACAGTTCTCCGATATGAGGTCGTCTGAATCGACGAAGATCACATATTTGCCGGCAGACGCGTCCATGCCGGTGTTCCTGGCCCCTCCGGGGCCGCTGTTCTTCTGGTGTATGGCCCTGACTCTCTCAAAGCGGGCGGCGTAATCGTCGCATATCGCCCCGGAACGGTCCGCCGATTCGTCGTCCACCAGCACGATCTCATAATCATCCAGGTCCTGGGCGAGAAGGCTGTCCACACATTCGACCAGATAATCCTGACAGTTGTATACGGGGACTATGACACTGATAGATATACTCATCGTTTCGCCCTCTTTTTCGTCTCTTTCGCTTGTGCCACGCCTGTTTAAGAGGCGCTCCACGCAGTTCCATGCCGAAACCGGCATGGAAATACCTGTTTTCTGTACTCCGCGTCACAAAGGAGGCCCAAAACGATCCCAACGGGATCAATGATCGTTTCTTCTGCCCAGACTC
>JAEEIC010000176.1 GCA_016281165.1 Bacillota bacterium
CAGCTCATGTCTCCCGCGAAGAGCAGGTCCTCATCCCGGGTCAGGAGCTGGGGAGCCAGATTGAATATGGTCGGTATGCGGGCGGGCGCGGGGACGCCCAGCTCCCTCTCGAGCTCCTTTATATGCGCCATGGTCTTCTCCATGTCGCTGCCGGCGTAGCCGATGGCGATGAGCCTGTCGAACTTGATGTCGACCGGTCTCCTGCCCTCCTTGGTCTCGAGATCGAAACGCATCGTGAACATAAAGGCCTCCTTTATCAAAGCATGGAATCGATGACGGCCCTGAGGCCATAGTCTCTGTACATATCCTTGTAATAACTGATCTCGTCGGAGATCAGCTTGTCTATCATGGACATCCCCAGCACCTCGACAGGCGCCTTGTCGTCGGTGAGCACCAGGTCTTGTCCGCTGGGAAGGCAGGCGGAAAGGCCCTGCTCCACCGACTCGAGCTGGCTCCTGAGCTCTCCCCCTTCCGAAGAAGCGAGGTAGGCGCCAAGCAGGGCGGCCGGATCCCGCGAGACGCAGGCGAAGAGCTCGCGGTTCGAATTGCGCGGCACGTCGGCGGATGCGGCGAAGCCGAAGCACTCGAGTATGGTGTCGGTCAGGTACTGGTTTATGGAGCCCTCCCCATCTGAATACATGTTCATGTTGACGACCATGACTCCGTTCCCGCTCAGATGCTCTCTCACGAGAGTGAAGAATTCTGCGGTGCTCATCTGGAACGGTATGGTTATATCCTGATAGGCGTCGACCATGATGACGTCGTAAAGACCGTCGTCGGCCTCCAGAAAGGCCCTGCCGTCGTATTCGAAGAGCCTGATATCATCGGACATGTCGAAATACCTGTACGCCAGGTCCGAGATCTTCCTGTCTATCTCCACCGCGTCGATGACGCAGCCGGGGAAGTAGGTCCCGCACTGGGTGGCGAAGGTGCCGCTGCCGTTGCCCAGGATGAGGACCTTGAGCGGCCCTCCGTCCTCCTTCGCCTCGGACGCCATGGCGGGAGCGGCGATGGCGTAGTCGTAATACATGCCGGTGAGGCCCCCGCTCTTCATCTTCACGGACTGCACGCCGAAAAGGACGTTGGTAGAGAGGATGACGCGCCCGGGCTCGTCTCTCACCTGAAGGTAATTGTAGACTGATTCGCCCTCGTAGGCCAGATCCTCCTCCCAGAAGGCGAAGGAGACCCCGCTGCCGGCGACGGCGCAGATCAGGAATATCAGAGCGCAGATGATCAGAGCTCTGGGGACCTTTTTTATGCTGATGAAATACGCCGCGGCGATGACGATGAGTATGCCGGAGAAGATGATGAAGGTCGCGGCGGTGCCGACGGCGGGTATGGTCACGAAGGTCGGCAGGAAGGTGCCGATGATGCTGCCGATGGTGTTGTAGGCGCCTAGACGCCCCACTATCTCGCCGCTGTGCTCCGCGTTCTCCATGATGTAGCGCACTAAAGAGGGAGTCACGGTACCCAGCAGGAAGAGCGGGAAGACGAAGATGAGCATGCAGGAGACGAAGGCGGCGATGACGAGAAAGTTCGTGTTGACCGTAAGGATCAGGAGCGCGGAGATGCCCAGTATCAGGTATCTGCCGGCGAAGGGTATGGCCGCGATCCAGGCGCCGGCGATGAGCATGCGGCGGTAGAGCACGGCGGGATCGGGATTTTTGTCCGCGGTCTTGCCGCCGTATACGTTGCCGAGGGCCATGGCGATCATGACCGTACCGATGATGATGGTATAGACGATCTGGGACGAGCTGAAATAAGGCGCCATGAGCCTGGACGCCGCCAGTTCGACCGCCATCACGGACATCCCCGAGAAGAACTCGGTCATATAGAGGTAAGCTTTGCTCCTGAGAATACTGTTCATAGCGGCCCCCAAAGGAAAGATATACCATATATTATATACCACAAAGGGGCTGCGGGCAAAAGCATAAAAAAACGGCCGCGCCCGGCGGCCGTTGATATCGTTTTTACTGAACAGTGATCGAGGTCACGTGGGGCTGGACTCCGTTGTACCAGTAGAGGAAGCACTCCACGTCGACGGTATCGCCGACCTCAAGGTCCTTTACGGTCTGATAGACCTCGGAATCCTCGCCGGTGAGATAATACTCGACGACGAAGACGACCTCCTTGCCGTCCTTTGAGAGCTTGAAGTAAAGGTCGCAGTCGGAGTGCTCCTCGCCGGAATTGTCCCAGCTGTAATAGAAGGCGGCCCCGCTGTCATCCATGGCTTCGACCTTCATGCCGCGAAGGCTCACGAACATGTTCTTGTAGGACTCGAGGAAGGCGGTGTTGATCAGATCGGTCGCGTCGAAGGGCTCGGCGATATAGCTGCCCTCTTCGAACTCGAAGACCGCGTCCTGGATCTCGATCTCACCGAACCATTCGGCCTTCACGCCGGTGACCTTGATCTTGGTGCCCTTAACGAGCTTTTCGGCGTCTTCCTCGGAACAGGCCATATTGTAGATGAAATAGGCTCCTTCCTCGTCGGCGCTGTAGACGACTATGCAGTCGTTCCACCAGGCCTGGGTCGCCTGCACATAGGTCTCGACCACCACCTCGTCGCCCAGCTCGGCGTCGAGATATTCCCTGAAGGTCATGACACCCTCGCTCTTCTGCACGGCGGGAGCAGTCCCGCCCGCTGCTTCGGCGCTTCCCTGCGCGGCGCAGGCCGCGGCGGAAGCCAGCACCGAGGCGATCAGTATGAGTATGAGCGCTATCTTATTTCTATATATAAACCTTTTCATATATCCCAAAACTCTGAAAACAAACGTAGATGTATTTTACACCTATTTATTTATAAGTCAAACCATTTTTTGTTTTGCCTTAACGGCAGATCGCGCGCGGAAAGAGCGCCGGGACGGGTGATCGAGGCGCTCAAAAAGCTTCCGTTAATGCGCATAAAGATGATTTACCGTATACCGTTACGGTTAACATCTTTCAAATACCAACTTTGATCCTTCTGAGTTCAGCGCGAATAGAAGATCTCGCCGGTATCAAGACACACGGCGGCGAGGCGCCCTCCCTCGAAGCAGGCCCCGCAGTCGAGGCCCAGATGCCCGTTGCCGCTGAAGACATATCCGGGCTTATCGAAGCCTTCGATCAGCTGGGTCGGAGTGTGGCCGGTCACGAGCACCGCGTCGTCGAAATATACTTTGCCGTAATCGGTCTGCTCCCAGACCAGCTCGTCTATGCTGTAATCCCAAAGAGGCCTGCCGGGCCTGAAATTGCCCAGTCCCCCGTGGACCAGCACATAGCGGGTCCCGTTTACCGTGATATCCTCGTAGGCCAGAGCGTCCGCCATGTAGTCGATCAGGTCTTCCCTCTCATCCGGATCCAGCGCTCTTATCCCCGCGAGCGTCGGCGCGCAGCCGTTCATCTGCCAGTCGGCCAGCATCATCAGAGAGGCGGAGTCCAGGGCGGCGATGTTCTCTTCCGTGACGTCCTTCATGAGAAGATCAAGGCACTCCAGAGCCATCAGCTCGTGATTGCCCGCGATCAGCCTGAAATTATCGTGACGCATCAGATACTGCAGCACCCTTACAGGTTCCGGTCCCCTGTCGACCACGTCGCCCAGCACATAGACCGTATCCCCG
This sequence comes from Bacillota bacterium, assembly GCA_016281165.1. Classification (GTDB taxonomy): domain Bacteria; phylum Bacillota; class Clostridia; order Peptostreptococcales; family Anaerovoracaceae; genus RGIG2707. The sequence goes on from JAEEIC010000176.1 coordinate 3,597, forward strand.
TCCCCGATGCCGGCAAGGTCCAGGAGCAGCCTGAACTGCTCGTATTCACCGTGGATATCGCCTATAACGTAGGTCATGGATCATCTTTCGTTTACTTTCTTGCCGCTGATATGCTCGGGCACGAGGGCGAACATCAGGGTGCGGGGGCCGGACTTATCCAGTTCGTTCGCGATATAGGCCTCGTCGCCGGTGAACTTGCGGCTCAGCCGGCTGCTGATGTCGTAGGTCTTTTCGCGGTCCTCCACGAATTCCACCCGTCCGAAGACTATCACGCTCCTGAAGGTCAGCCACCACTGGCCGTTCTCATGAGCGCCCTCGTCGATCACGCAGAAGGAGACCTTGTCGTGCTTCTTCATGGCGTCGATCTTGTGGCCGGCCATGCCGCCGTGGAAGTAGATCTTGCCGTCCTCCTCGTTGTAATACTGGTTTATGGGCATGACGTAAGGATAATCGTCGTCGCCGAGCACCGAGAGGAAGCCTCTGGGCTGCTCCTTCAGCAGCCTGACGCACTCTTCCTCCGTGAGAGCCTGTTTGTATCTTACCAATTCTCTGAACATATCGTTACCGCCTTTCTATTTTGCCGCGCGGCGAATGAGCGCCGCGGCTCTATCGTTTTATTATCTTTCTCAGTGTACGGCGAAAAGCCCGCCGGCCCCGCCCGAGTGCAGGAAGAGCACCTTGTCGTCAGGCTTGAAAGCGCCCTCCTCCGCCATGGCGATAAGGCCCGAGAAGGCCTTGCCGGTATAGACGGGATCGAGGAAGATGCCTTCATTGGCTGCCATCATCTCCACCGCCGCGTTCCCTTCCTTCGAGGGGATGGCGTAGCCCTCTCCCCAGACGCGGCGCAGATCGAAGTCCTTTTCGCTTATCTCGATATCAGCCTCAAGAAGAGCAGCGGCCTCCTTCATGAGCGAGAGGGTGACCGGAGTGAAATCCGAGGCGTCGACCATCATGCCGTGGACCCTGGTCCCGGGCAGGAAGAACTTCGCGCCCAGAGCGAGGCCCGCCATGGTCCCGCCGCTGCCTTCGGCGCAGATCAGGTGGTCGAAATGTATGCCCTGCCTGCTTATCTCCTCCGCGCAGGAGACATAGCCGAGGGTACCGAGGGCGTTGGAGCCTCCCATCGGGATCTTGTAGGCCTTAAGGCCCAGCTCAGCCGCTATCCTGTCCATCTCGTCGTATATGTCCTGATAATCGTCGGTATCGACGAAGCGCACGTCAGTGCCCATGAGCTTTTCAAGGAACAGGTTGCCGGCGATATCCGTAACGCCCCTCTTCTTGAGCACCAGCACGGCCTTGAGGCCCAGCCTGCCCGCGGCCGCCGCCGTGAGCATGGCGTGGTTGGACTGGGCGCCGCCGGTGGTGAAGACCAGCTCCGCTCCCTTGTCTATGGCGTCCGCCAGCAGGAACTCGAGCTTCCTCGTCTTGTTACCGCCCAGGCCGAGACCGGTCATGTCGTCTCTCTTGACGTAGACGTTGGTGCCCAGCAGCCTGCTGATGTTATCGAGCCTCTGTATGGGGGTCGGGAAGACGCCCAGAGGCACCCTGCGGAAATCTTCAAGTCTCTTCATTTCTTCTCCTTCGCGTTATCGATTCATTCTGCGGGCTCCCAGGGACGGCAGCCCGGATCGGGCTCGTAGCCCTGCTCTATCAGTTCGTTGTAGCTCCCGCTGTACTCCCTGCGGTTCTTCTCGCTCATGCCCTGAGCGCTTTTGCAGTCCGCGCTGTGTATCTTTTTGCTCTTGGTATTGAGGATGAAATCGCCGCTTATGTCCTCTTCGAGCAGCCCCCGCGGCGTCTCCTCCGGCGAAGCCGGCTCCTTCACTTCCGGCCTGACCGGCTCTTCGGTCTGCGCCGGGACGTTCTCCCCTTCGAGCAGATGATTGTCTCCGGTCATATAGTCGATATATATGCCCGGCTGCACATTGTAGGAATACACGCAGAAGCAGATGCCGTCGCCCTCATCCTCTATGGACCAGGCCTCGGTCACCTGGCCGCGGCAGATGAGCTCGCCCTCCTTCCATACCGGCGTGACCCGGTAGCGCACGTGATTGCCGGTCTCGCGTATATAATCGATGACCATGTTCTCGAAGGCGTTTATGCCCCTGGTGTTGAAATACCTGGTCCCGGTCACCAGATTATACTTGTTGGCCGTCTCTCCGCAGAGCCCGAAGGCGATGAGATGGCAGCGGTTGTAAAGAGACCTGCCGTCGACCAGCTCCTGCGGGTACTGGCTGGACTGCCAGCCGGTGGGCTTTACCGAGCTTATATTCCCCCTCTTCTCCTTCGGCATGGTCTCGGGGCCGGCCACGGCGTCGGCCAGAGTGCAGCGGCCCATCTCGTCGAGATCGTAGTAGAGCTCCCAGGGCTCGGGGCTCATGTTCTCCGTTTCGAAAAAGGGCTGTCCCTCATTTATCAGTATATATGCTTCGCCCGACCATTCGGGGACCTCAAGATCCTTGATCCAGCTGAGCTCGGGGGCTTTCGGATGCTCCTGGAGCAGCGGGTCGTTGCCGAGGTAAGGCTTTTCGCTCTCCTGCGCCTGCGGAGCCGCCGGCTGCGGGGCATCGCCCCCTCCTTCCTTTCCCGGAGCGGGATCTTCCGGTGGCTTCGCTTCCCCTTCGTGGGCGGGCTGCGTCACTTCCGCGTCTGTCTGTCCGCCCGGAACGGAGGCCGGAGAAGGGAGTTCCGTCTCCTGCCTCAAAGGTCCCCTGAGATACAAAAACGCGGCCAGGGCAAGGCCCAGGATCAGCAGGCATATTATGATGATGAGCGTCCTTTTACGCTTCATATCTTCTCGTAGACCTCAAAGCTTATCATCTCGTGGGAAGAGCCGGCGAAGCTGCCGCCGCGGATAAAAGCGAAGTTCTCAAGGAGCCCGCCGTCAAAGCGCAGATCGGAAGCGTAGAGCCTGTTCCAGCGGTAGATGACGAGGCTGTCCGCCTTTTCAATATAAGGCTCAGGATCCTCAAGCTCGATCCAGACCCAGTCCCCGGGCCCGGCTTCGGAAAGTATATCGCCGCTGACCCTGCAGCAACCGGGTCTGAGCTTTTCGGCGTCGGAGAGCATGAGCCTGCCCGTATAGGGGCTCACCCAGAGCAGGCTGTCGCCGACGAGCCCCAGCAGATGGCGCCTCTGCAAAGCATCCCTCGTCTGCCTCCTGTGATTGAAGGCCATGCCGCCGTTATCGTCAAGACAAAGTATGAGCTTCATCCCAAACCTCCACATATATATTATACACAAAAACAGGGGGATCATCCCCCTGCCTTGTGTGAATTTTTGCGCCGCCCGCGAAAGGCGGCTTCCGGGATCCTAAGCGACGCCCTTCACGACGTAATCCTGATCCTCGACAGCCTTCTTCATCACTTCGAAGGGCACGTCCTTGGACAGGGTGACGACGGCGGTGCCGGCCTCGTGGCTGCAGACCGCGCTCTCGACGCCGTCGATAGCCTCAAGAGCTTTCTTTACCCTGTTCTCGCAGTGCATGCACATCATTCCTTCAACTAAAAGCGTAGTGGTCATCTCTTCATTCTCCTTTTCGTTTACAGTGATTTCATTCGATGTATCTTCCGCGGAAACTGCCGTGTCGCTTGCTTTTTCTTCCGCGGGAGCGGTCTCTATCCTCTTCCTCCTGATCCTGCGGTCTTTGGACGGATCGTGCACATTTACAAGGTTGAGCCTTAAGGCGTTCATGCAGACGCAGAAGCTCGAGAGGCTCATGGCCGCCGCCCCGTACATGGGCTTCATGGCGACGCCGTAAAGGCCTATGGCCAGAGGTATGCAGATCGCGTTGTAGAAGAAGGCCCAGAAGAGGTTTTGATGGATGTTCCTGATGGTCGCGCGGCTCATCCTGATAGCGGCGGAGACGTCCGTGAGGCTGCTCTTCATGAGGACTATATCGGCGGCGTCTATGGCGACGTCCGCCCCG
>JAEEIC010000177.1 GCA_016281165.1 Bacillota bacterium
GCTTTCCTTACGGTCATGCTGCTTATTGCGGTTTTTAGTTCCACAGTTTTTGCCGACGGAGGAAAGACCACGCTGACGGCGGAGATCCCGTGTACCGTTGCCATGCAGATCGGCGAGCACGGCTCCGTCACGGTGAACGGAACGGACTACACGGGCGGGGCGAGCGTGACGGCGGCGAAAGATACCGCCCTGACCTACGTATTCAGGCCCGCTCTGTTGTACAAACTGGACAAGGTGATCTACAACGGCGCGGATGTGACGGGCGAGGTGAGCGGCAACAGCTACACGGCTCCCGCGCTCACCGCAAACGCGACCCTTTCCGTCAGCTTCAGGCTGATCCAGGAGACGAAGACCTGTACCGTCACGTTCGACGCGAACGGTCACGGGAGCGCTCCCGAAAAGCAAAGCGTTCTGGAGGGTTTCAAGGCGGCTGAGCCGAAAGAGCCGGCTGCCGAGGGCTATGTTTTCGGCGGGTGGTACACGGAAAAAGACTGCGTGAACGCCTTTGATTTTTCGACGCTGATCAAGGATGACATAACTCTGTACGCGAAATGGACGAAGGCGATCCCCCCGAAGCCCGTCCATCCCTTCATCGACGTCCCCGAGGGCTCGTACTTCGAGGAGGCCGTGATATGGGCCTACAACGCCAAGCCCCAGATCACCGACGGCAACGGCAAGGACCTCTTCATGCCCTACCAGAACTGCACCAGAGGCCAGGTCGTGACCTTCCTCTGGCGCACCATGGGCTGCCCCGAGCCCAAGACCAAGACCAACCCCTTCACCGACGTGACGAAGGACGACTACTTCTATAAGCCGGTGCTGTGGGCGGTCGAGAAGGGCATCACCGACGGCACCTCCGCCACCACCTTCAGCCCCTACGCCCAGTGCAAGAACAGCCACATCCTCACCTTCATCTGGAGGACCCTGGGAAGACCCGGCGATACCGGAGCCGAGAAGACCACCGAATGGTGGGCCGACGCCGAAAAGTGGGCAAAGAAGGAAGGACTCCTGGCGGAGACCTACACCGACTGGTTCGACATCAACGACCTCTGCCCCCGCTGCAACGTGGTCACCTTCCTCTACAGAGCGTTGGTGAAATCATAAAAACGTAAACACGGGATCAGCGAAGATCCAGCATCCGTTAAGAACTGCCCGCCGCAGCCCGCGGCGGGCTTTTTTATGCAAAAACGCCCGGAAAGCGGGAGGGCGGCCCGTTCGGACAGACCGGTAATTATCACGGCCGCCCGCGCGGACAGACCGGTCTTTTCGCGGTCCGCCCCGCCGCAAAGCCGCCAGAGGTTGATATATATTGTCAAAAATGATATGCTTTTAGCGTATTTTACGGCATATGTAAACGCTGGCGCGGTATGCGGCCGGCACGGCCCGGGCCGCCGCCAGGTGAAGGGAGGACGATCTATGCGATATATCTGCCGGATATGCGGCTATATCTACGACGAAGCAAAAGAAAAAGTCCCGTTCCATGAGCTGCCGGACAGCTGGAGATGCCCTCTGTGCGGCGCCGCCAAGTCCGAGTTCAAAGCTGAAGAAGAGGCGGCTCCTGCCGCAAAAGCAGCGCCCGCCGTCCCGCACGCCGACCCTGAAAAGCTCACTCCCGGCCAGCTGGCCGCGGTATGCTCCAACCTCGCCAGAGGCTGCGAGAAGCAGTACAGGCCTGAAGAAGCCGGGCTCTTCAGAACGCTGGCCGATCATTTCGCGGCCCAGGTCCCGCCGGCAGAGGACGCGACAGCGGAGCGGGTCTCCGCCCTGCTCCTTCAGGATACCGGAAATTATCCCGGCATAAGGGCTGCCGTCGACGGATACGGAGACAGAGGAGCGGCCAGGATATGCGTCTGGGGCGAAAAGGTGACCAGGATGCTCTCGTCGCTGGTCGAAAGATATCTGCAGGAGGGCGAAGCCATGCTCGAAGGAAAAGACGTATGGGTCTGCACCGTCTGCGGCTTCGTGTACATAGGGACCGAAGCCCCGGCGCTCTGCCCGGTGTGCAAAGTGCCCTCATGGAAATTCGAAAAGACAGAAGGGAGGCAGGCATGATGAAGACCGTTGCTGTCCGGAATATCAGGCTTTGCACCAAGGACTGCCTGTGCCTCTACGTCTGCCCAACCGGGGCGACCGACACGGAGAACAGCATCATAGATACTGCCAGATGCACCGGCTGCGGAGTCTGCGCCGCGGCCTGCCCCAGCAAAGCCATAAGCATGGTGCCCGAGGAGTATCCCCCGCAGCAGCCCAAGGAAGAAGGAGTCAGGGCTGTTCTCTGCGCCCTCGCCCAGAGCAAGGCGGACGGAGAGAAGGCGGCCCTTGATGCCGCCAATGCCGCGGAGAAGGACGGGCTCTTCCGCCTTATGAAGGCGGCGGCCATGTCCGAGAGGCTGATGGCGGAAGACATCATGAGAGAAGCGGGCTACATGCTCCCCCAGAGCGGCAGGGCCCGCGGGCTGCTCAGGGCGGCGGCCGAGGATCCCGCCGCGGCAGGCCTTCCGGCGGAAGCCGCTAAAAAGCTGCTCGGGATGATCCCCTGCAATGAGAACGAAGAAGCGAAAGGAGAAAGACCCATGGCAAAATGGAGATGCACCGTCTGCGGATACGTACATGAAGGGGATCAGCCCCCCGCCCAGTGCCCGGTATGCAAACAGCCGGCCGAAAAGTTCGAAAAGATAGAAGAGCCTAAGAAGGACCCCCTCTCGGGCACCAAAACGGAGAAGAACCTCTGGGAGGCCTTCGCCGGAGAATCCCAGGCCAGGAACAAGTACACCTATTTCGCCTCGGTCGCCAAAAAGGCGGGCTATGAGCAGATAGCCGCCCTCTTCCTGCAGACGGCGGAGAACGAGAAGGAGCACGCAAAGCTCTGGTTCAAGGCTCTCGGCCAGCTGGGCGACACCCCGGAGAACCTGCTCCACGCAGCCGAGGGAGAGAACGCCGAGTGGACCGACATGTATCAGCGCATGGCAAAGGACGCCGAAGAGGAGGGCTTCACAGAGCTGGCTGCCCAGTTCCGCGGCGTCGCCGAGATAGAGAGGATGCACGAGGAGCGCTACCGCGCCCTGCTGAAGAACGTTGAGGCCATGGAGGTCTTCAAAAAGAGCGGGGTCACCGTGTGGGAATGCCGCAACTGCGGCCACGTGGTCGTCGGCACCGAAGCTCCCGAGGTATGCCCCATCTGCAAGCATCCTCAGGGCTTCTTCGAAGTCAGGAAAGAGAACTACTAGGCTCAAGAGCCTGCCGGGCGGACAAGGACGGCGAAAGCATAAGATCAAACAGCCCTGGGACTTGAGCGGCCCGGAAGCCTGCCGGGCCCGAGCCGGCAGCGAAAAGACATAAAGGCATAAAAAGACCCTCCGGGATATCCCGGAGGGTCTTCGTCCGCTGAAACTCAGAGAGCCCGGGTCCGGACTTAAGGCCTTAAAGCTCCCGACCGTCAGTATGGCGCGGGAAGGCAGGGCCGGGGCTGAAGGGGCATTATTCGTCCCGCCCCTGTATTATTTGTCCGGAATGTGATAGAATGCGCGTAAAAAGAAAAAGACGGGGATATCCCGCCGCAGCTGAAGGTAATGAAAGGACAGACTATGAACTACGATTTTGATCAGATCGTCGACCGCAAGAGCGGCGAGGGAAGCTATTCATCCAAGTGGGCCGACCACGGTGTGAGGGAATTCTCCCTCTTCGGCGATCAGCCCTATCCCGAGGACAGGCTGCCCCTCTTCCTCGCCGACATGGATTTCAAGACCGCTCCCCCGGTCATCGCCGCCATGCAGAAGGTCCTGGACCACGGCCTCATGGGCTACTCCAGAGCCCCGAAGGAATACGGCCCGGCTGTCGCAGGCTGGTTCGACAGGCGCTTCGGCTGGAAGGTCGATCCCGCGAACATACGCATCCACAGGGGAGCCCACAACGCGATCAAGGACATACTCCCCCACATATCAAAGCCGGGCGACGGCGTCATAGTGCTGCAGCCGACCTACTTCTTCAGAAGCGACGTGGTCGCCTGCGGAAGGCACTACGTGGGCATCCCCATGAACAACGACGAGGGCTTCTACACCGTCAACTGGGAGAGGCTCGAAGAGGCCATGAGGGAACCGACCAACACCTTCATGATCATGGAGCAGCCCCACAATCCCACCGGCCGCATCTGGACCGTCGAAGAGATAAAAAGGATCGGCGAGCTGGCGAAGAAGTACGGCATCACCATCATCTCCGACGAGGTCCACATGGACATCTGCCGCAAGGGAGAGAAGGTGGAGCCGCTGATGAAGGTGCTGGGGCCCGAAAAGCTGGTCACCATCACCGGCGTCAACAAGACCTTCAATCTGGCGGGCCTGGCCATGACCAACGTGGTCATCGAAGACGAAGAGCTCAAGGCGAAGCTGGGGCCTTCGCGCAATTCGGCCTCGCCCTTCGGCATCGCCGCCGTCATCGCCGCCTATACCCAGTGCGACGACTGGGTCGACGCCCTCAACGAATATCTGGATAAGCTGATCGACCACATCATCGGCCGCCTGCACGCCGAGCTGCCCGAGATCAAGGTGAGGAAGCCCGACGGCACCTACGTGCTCTGGCTCGACTTCTCCGGCTTCGGGCTCACCGACGACGAGGTGAACGAGCGCCTGCAGCTCAGGGCCCATCTGGCCATGTCCGACGGACGCA
>JAEEIC010000178.1 GCA_016281165.1 Bacillota bacterium
AGATCGTGGACGCTCCCGTCAACAAGCAGTACTCCACCCTTTCTCTGGCGATGATAATGGTGGTCTACCTGGTCAAGACCTGCTACACCACTGAGGACGCCGGCAAGCTCATAAAGCTGGGCATCGGCCTTGAGGACGTCCCTCTCTCCTACGACCGCTTCTGCGAGGCTATGGAGAACGCCGTGCGGGCGGTCTTCAGCGGTGAGGTGAGCATCAGGCAGCAGTCCATCCCCGGCAGGGAGAACAAGTACCTGATGGAGAATTTCGCCCTCTCTATCGCCAGCAAGTTCTACGTGAGATCGACCTTCTGCAATAAAGAGAGCGTGAACTGAGCGAGCGGCAGACTGCCCTTATGCGGTGAAGATAGTGCGAACTGAACGCGCGGCAGACTGCCCTTATGCGATGAGGATAGTGCGAACTGAACGCGCGGCAGACCACTGGGCTTGATGGGGCCGGAAGGCTTTCCGATGAGACCTTGCCTTGCCCCCCCTAAAAAAACACACACATCCTGCGGACCGAAGCGCCAATCGCGGGATGTTTTTTCATTGTTCCTCCTTCTTTCCGCAGGGCAACGTTGAGTTTAGGGGCCGAAAAACGACAAATACTCAACGTGCCCTCCCCTTCCCGCAGGGTAACGTTGAGTTTTGAGGCCTTAGAACGATGGATACTCAACGTTCTCCCCTCTTTTCGAAGGGTAACGTTGAGTTTTGGGACTGAAAAACGACGATCACTCAACGTTCTCCCCTCTTTTCGAAGGGTAATGTTGAGTTTAAGGGCTTAAAAACGACGATCTCTCAACGTGCCCCCTTCTTTCCGCAGGGCAACGTTGAGTTTAGGGACTGAAAAACGACGATCACTCAACGTTCTCCCCTCTTTTCGAAAGATAATGTTGAGTTTAAGGGCTGAAAAACGACGATCACTCAACGTTCCCCCTTCTTTCCGCAGGGCAACGTTGAGTTTAAGGGCTTAAAAACGACGATCACTCAACGTTCTCCCCTCTTTTCGCAGGGCAACGTTGAGTTTTGAGGCCTTAGAACGATGGATACTCAACGTGCCCCCCTCTTTCCGCAGGGCAACGTTGAGTTTAGGAGCTGAAAAACGACAAATACTCAACGTTTCCCCTTCTTTCCGCAGGGCAACGTTGAGTTTAGGGATCAAAAAATGGCGGAACTGAGCAACTGGAGAAAAATGCGTATCTGAAAAGGAATACTCACAAAGCAAAGAAGGACCAGGGGCCTTCCTTTCACTATGGAACAATGCCATGCTATGCCCTATGTTTCGTTTCCGAGGCCATTAAGCCAGGGCGCTTCCGCGGTTTCCCGGGTCCTAAGCCGGGGCTGCTCCTGCCGCTTCGCAGATCTTGAGCCGGGGCGCTTCCGCTGCTCCGCGGCAGGCCTTATGACAGGGCCTGACGAGGCTGACGAGCTTTCCGATCAGGCCGCGCTTTTGCCGGAAATAAAACATCCCGCGGACCGGATGACGGTCGCGGGATGCTTCGTTTTTTGTTCAGATGAGGTCTTGGGGACTGCGGGACTACTTGAGCAGCTCCGCGGTCTTTAAGATCTGCAGGATGTCTTCTCTGCCGGCCTTGTCGGGGCTCATGAGGGGCAGTCTCGGCTCTCCGCCGAAAAGGCCCAGGGAATCCATCGCGAACTTGAGGCCGCCGACTCCGTATCTGGCGGTGATGGCGGCGTTGACGGGCATGAGCCTGAAGACCAGCTGTCTGGCTTCCTCGAGCTTGTTCTGGGCGATGAGCTCGATGAGCTCGGCGCACTCGTTGGGGGCCACGTTGCCCAGAGCCAGGGTCGCTCCCTTGGCGCCCATCAGAAGGCTGGGCATGAGGAAGGACCAGTTGCCGGCGAACACGGAGAAGCTGGGATCGCAGTTCTTGATGGTCTCGGAGATCTGGGTGATGTTGCCGCTGGTGTCCTTGACGCCGACGATGTTGGGATGCCTGCTGAGCGCGGACAGGAGAGCGGAGGAGGTGTTGACTCCGGTGTTTCCGGGCATGTTGTAGAGCACTACGGGCAGGGGCGAGATATCGGCCAGCTTGGTGAAGTAGTTCTCGAGGACCTTGTCCTTCATGGCGCCCTTGTAATAGAAGGGAGTGACGACGAGGACGGCGTCCGCCTTGTTCTCGGCGGCGAGCTCGCCCAGCTTAAGGGTCTCTTCGAAGCAGTTGCTTCCGGTGCCGATGATGACCTTCTTCCTGCCGACGGCCTTCTCGCAGCAGAAGCGGATGAGCTCTTCCTTCTCCTCCTGGAGCAGGGAGACGAACTCACCGTTGGATCCCATGACCACTATGCCCTCGAGCTTCGAGGAGAGCCAGAACTCGAGGTTCTTCTCCAGCTTGTCATAGGCTATCTTTCCGTTCTCGAACGGGGTCGCGATAGGCGTATAAGCGCCTTTCAGTGTGAACATTCTTTGTACCTTCCTTTTTGTTTTTCCCGGACGTCCCGCCGTCTTGCCGAAGCTTTTCCGGCGGACGCCCCGCTTGCCGTATAATGATACTCTATTACCGCGGCAAATAAAAGTAAAACTGTGTTTTCTTTTCGTCCTTTACGGCAGCATCTTTCTGAACTCGGGGATGAAGTCCTTCACGTAGTTCGCCGCGATGTTCAGCATGTCCTCGCCCTCTTCCGCCGTGGCGTCCTTGGGATCGTAAGGGCCGAACCAGCCGCTGGGAGCGAGCTCCTTCGTGTCTCTGGTGAGGCCGACGGTGCCGCCGTGGAAGCTTATCACCTGGATGTACTTGGCGCTGATCTCCTCGGTGGGCCTGCCGGGGTTCATGGGCATGCAGAGCGAAAGATCGACGGCTTCGGGGCAGACCGCCAGCATGGCCGAGGTCTCGATGCGGTCGCCGTGGCCGCCGGCCCTGAAGTGCTCGTCGAGCTGGCCCACGAGGCTCCACCAGTCGACGCTGGCCATGATGCCGCCGGCGTGATAGACGTCGAGAGACACCTTCTGGATGGCGGGAGTGTTGCCGCCGTGGCCGTTGAGGACCACGAAGCGCTTTATTCCGTGGCTCATCATGGCGGAGGCGACCCTGCCGAGCACCAGCTGCAGGCCGTCGAGGCCGATGTTGATGGTGCCGGGGAAGCTCATGTGGTATTCGCAGACACCGTAGGGTATGGTCGGGACGATGACGATCTCATCGCTCATCATCTTCTCGAGCCTCTCGGCCAGATTCCTGGGGACGAGAAAATCGGTGCCCAGGGCGCACTGGGGCCCGTGCTGCTCGGTGCTGCCGATGGGGATGATACAGACAGGGTCCTTCTTCAGGAACTCGCCCGCCTGCTTCCAGGTCATTCTTTCAAGAAACATGTTTTCCTCCTTTGATCGAGATCGAATATATATTTAGTGTTCAACAGACTTGGTATCTTTAGCGGTCCGCGCGCCGGGCCCCTGCCTTCACTGCGCGGGCGGCTCCTCATACTCCCTTACGCGGTCGTAACCGATCTTCTGCAGCATCTGGTCGGCGCTGACCCATTTCTCCATGCTGAAGCGCCCCATGGACCTCAGGCACTGCGGCAGGCCCTTTATGAGCGTGTCTGTCCTCTCCTCGGTGGTCACCGTGGACCAGATGCCCTCGCGCGAGAAGACGACCTCGGTAAGCTGCGTGCCCTTTCCGTGCGGATAGGCGAAGACCCCCTGCTGTTCGCCCATAGAGAGCAGCAGGCGCTTCATGGTGCGGGCGTCTTCTCTTAAGAACTCGACGTATTCCTTCTCGCTCTCCCCTTCTTTGGGCAGGACTCCGACCCTGACCGGATCGGGATCGAGGCCCTCGACCTCGTGCAGGTCGTAGCCGTGGCTCTGCACCCTGAAGAGGCCCTTCGCGATCATCTCCATGGCCTCGTCGGCGCTGAAATGGGGGTTCATCTTGCGGCCGGTATCCTTGTAGACGTCCTTTCCGACCGAGACGCCGATGGCGAAGACCGTGGCCTTGAACCCGTATTTCTCGAGCACCGGGCCCGCCTGCTCGAAGTTGCACAGATACCCGTCGTCGAAGGTGATGACGACGGGCCTTTCGGGCAGGGGCTCTCCCCTTAAGACGTAGGCCCTGAGCTCGTCGAAACCGACGGCGGTGCAGCCGGCCTCGTAGAGGGCCCTCATGTGCTCCTCAAAAAGGGCGGTGGTGATGCCGTACTCGCCCTGATGCTCGTAGGTCTCGTGATAAGTGAGTATGGGGACCTTCGCGGTATATTCTTCCTCGGGAAGGGCGGCCGCCGCGAACTCCGCCTCCAGAGCGGCCTTCGCGGTCTCCTTCCTGATGTAATAACCGTAATCCTCGGGGACGTAGAGGCTGTCGTTTCCGTAGACGCGGGCCAGGGCCATGGAGCCCAGGCAGTTGCGGAAATGGGTCTCGTCGTAGAAATAGCGGGGCTCGAAGCTGGCGCTGCTCATGGTGAAGTCCCAGAAATCGGTGATCTGCGAGAGCTCGACGCCGAACTTGACGAGGTCCGCATGCTGATAGTACTTGAGGTATTCAGAGTACATGGGCGGGCAGATGACCGTCATATTCACGCCGTTCTCGTCGCAGAGCTCCTTTATCGCCCTAAGGCTGCCCATGCACTGCTCAAGGCAGGATATGTTGTAGTTGTAATGGGGATAGGCGGCGAAGATCTTATAGTCGTCGCGCGCGACGTATCCGGCGAGGTCCGAGATGCCCTCCACGTCCCTCTTGCTCTTGTCGTAGGCGCCGGTCGCGGGATCGAAGCAGTCGTAGGCGGCCTGAAGATAGCCGCTCTCCCTGTCTTCCTTAAGGGTCTTCAGCTTGGCCCAGCCGAAGCGCCAGTCGCAGAAGAGGTAGCGCTTATAGAACTCGAGAGCGCTCGAGCCGTCCGCTTTGTAATGCATGATATCGGTGAGCTTGCCGCTGTTGATGTCGTACTGCATGGCGTCGTGGGTCTGCACGCAGAGCATGAGGTTCTTCACCTCGCAGTTCTCTATCAGCCAGCGGGCGGTCTGCTCCACGTCGAGCATGTCGGAGCCGTACATTATCATGTTGAAGAAGCGGGCGCCGGTGTATTCGTTGAGCTCGTCGATGGGAAAGGAGCTGGAGGCCGAGCTGCCGATGATGTAGGAATCGTACTCGTCCCTGTGCTGCTCGAGATACGAGATCTTGGAGACCCGGGGATTCTGGGTCATGTCGTAGCTCCACCAGTGCAGGAAACGGTCGCCGAAGGCCCCGAAGGAGTCGGTGACGAAGTTGAAGGCGGCGTAGAGGCCCGCCAGAAGAAATATGGTGAAGGCGAAGAGCGCCAGCCACTTTTTTGAACTGAGTCTTTCTCTGTTCATGCCTTAGAACTGCTTGTAGATGAATTCGGGGGCGATGTAGTCGCTGCGGTCGATGGCGAGGAAGTACAGCAGGACCAGGGGGATCACGATGTAGAGCCACTGGACGAAGGGAGACTTGTCCTCGAGCCTCTCCCTGAAGGAACCGTTCCTCTCCTGATAGGATTCTATCAGAAGGAGGACGAGGACTCCCGCGCCTATGATCATGTAGTCGCTGAACCTTATCCCCAGGGACAGCCAGCCGGCCTTGAGGCTCTCTGTCTCGAAGAGCAGTATGCTCCTCTTGAGCATGGAGAGCGCGGCGGGAAGGTCGTTCGCCCGCGCGAAATATCTGCCGATGAAGACCAGCAGGAAGGTCCTTAAGGTGCGGAAGGTCACGAGCAGAGCGTTCTTTTCCGAGATCCTCAGGGCCTTTTTGACGTCCTTAAAGACTCCCTCAAAAATCTGGGAGAAGGTCAGTATGGCGCCGTTCCACAGGCCGAAGACAAGGAATTTGAGGCCGGCGCCGTGCCAGACGCCGATGATGAAGTAGACGATGAAGGTGGCGCAGGCGGTGGGTATCACTTTGCCCAGTCTTCCTTTGAAGACCTTCCTCGCCGACGCGCCCAGCTTTACGAAGGGCTTGCTCAGGATCAGGGGATAGAAGACGTAATCCCTCATCCAGCTGCCCAGGCTGATATGCCAGCGCCGCCAGTATTCGGCGAGGCTCTGGGCGAAGATGGGCCGCCTGAAGTTCTCGGCCAGGTCTATGCCCAGCATCTGCGCGACTCCCCTGGTGACGTCGATGCCGCCCGAAAAGTCGAAATATATCTGGACCGAGTACAT
>JAEEIC010000029.1 GCA_016281165.1 Bacillota bacterium
AATGGATAAGACCCGTGGGAGACTACCACGTTGATAGGTCGGAGGTGTAAGCATGGCGACATGTTGAGCTGACCGATACTAATAGGTCGAGCACTTGACCAAATGGTTTTTGATAGACATTGTTCAGTTTTGAAGGTACAAGTCATAAAACTTAATACCTTTAGAAAAATCCGGTGATAATAGCGTTGAGGTTACACCTGTTCCCATCCCGAACACAGTAGTTAAGCTCTTTAGCGCCGAGGGTACTTGGTGGGAAGCTGCCTGGGAGAGTAGGACGTCGCCGGTTTTTTCTTTGCGATTACGGTATATCATGTGTATACCGTAATTTATTTTATGTAAAGCATATGTTTTCCCGCTCCCGCTCTTGATATCGGCCGTTCCCGGAAGGGCGCGAACGATCCCGGCGGCCCGCGGGATCCGCGCCGCGGCGCAAGGGCTCTCGCTCTTTTTATATGGCCATTAAAGCCTGAATTAACTTGACCTTGTATGTAAAATGCGATATATTAATTCTGCATGTGGACGGCACATGCGATGATTATTATGCTCTTAAAAATTTGAACCACATTTAAGGAGGAGATTCAAATGAAGTATAACCGTTCCTACAATTTCTCCGCAGGTCCCGCCATGATGCCCGAACCTGTCCTTGAGGAGATCGCGCTCGAGATGATGAACTACAACGGCAGCGGCATGTGCGTCATGGAGATGAGCCACCGCTCCAAGGTATTCATCGACATCGCGGCCCAGGCCGAAGCCGATCTCCGCAAGCTGATGAATATCCCCGACAACTACAAGGTCCTGTTCGTACAGGGCGGCGGCACCCTCCAGTTCGCCATGGTGCCCCTCAACCTGATGAAGAACGGTGTCGCCTGCTACGTAGAGACCGGTTCCTGGTCCAAGAAGGCTATCGCCGAGGCTAAGAAGTACGGCGAAGTCAAGATCGTCGCTTCCTCCAAGGATCAGAACTTCTCTTACATCCCCGACTGCTCCGATCTCGATATCCCCGAGAACTGCGATTACGTATATATCTGCGAGAACGAGACCATCAACGGCACCACCTGGCAGAAGCTGCCCAACACCAAGGGCCACATCCTGGTAGCCGACCAGTCCTCCATGTTCCTCTCCAGACCCTGCAACGTGAGCGACTACGGCCTCATCTGGGCCGGCGTCCAGAAGAACGTAGGCCCCGCCGGTATGGCAGTAGTCATCATCCGCGAGGATCTGCTCAGGGACGACCTTGATCCCAAGTGCCCGATCTACCTCAGCTACAAGACCCACGCTGACGCCGACTCCATGTACAATACCCCCAACTGCTGGGCTATCTACTGCTGCGGCAAGGTCTTCAAGTATCTGCTCGACATGGGCGGCCTCGAAGCCATGAACCAGAGGAACATCGAGAAGGCCAAGGTCCTCTATGATTACCTCGACAGCAGCAAGTTCTACACCGCCGTCGTCCGCAAGGAAGACCGTTCCCTCATGAACGTTCCCTTCGTCACTCCCTCCAAGGAGCTCGACGCCGAGTTCGTCAAGGAATCCGTCAAGGTCGGTTTCGATAACCTCAAGGGCCACAAGAGCGTCGGCGGGGTCCGCGCCTCCATCTACAACGCCAGGCCCAACGACGGCGTAGAAGCCCTCGTCGCCTTCATGAAGAAGTTCGAGGAAGAGCACGCTCAGTAACACATAGTTCCACGATCGAAAGGAGAAAAACACCAATGCGCATTCTTGCAACCGACGGAATCGATGCTTCCGCAGTAAAGAAACTCACCGAAGACGGTTTTGAAGTAGTTGAAAAGTTCTATGAGCCCGCCGAGCTGGCTGACGCCCTCAAGGAATTCGACGTAGTCGTAGTCCGCAGCGCCACCAAGATCAAGGATCACGCTCTGCTTGACGCCGTAAAGGGCAGCAAGCTCAAGCTGATCATCCGCGCCGGCGTCGGTCTCGACAGCATCGACGTTCCTTACGCCAAGGCCTGCGGCTTTGAGGTAAAGAACACTCCGCGTTCCGCTCAGAACGCCGTAGCCGAGCTGGCCATGGGCCACATGCTCTCCTGCGCCAGAAACATCTCCATCTCCGGCTACACCATGCGTCAGGGCCAGTGGGAGAAGAAGGCTTATTCCAAGGGCGTCGAGCTCAAGGGCAAGACCCTGGGCATCGTCGGCTTCGGCCGCATCGGCCAGAGACTCGGCGAGATCGCCAAGGGCATAGGCATGAACGTAGTGGCCTTTGATATCTACCACGTTCCCGGCATCGAAGAGAAGATGGGCATGAAGTACGTCGAGATGGATGAGCTGCTCGCCTGCTCCGACTTCATCAGCGTACACGCTCCCGCGGTAGACGGCGGAGCCCTCATCAGCAAGGAGAACATCGCCAAGATGAAGGACGGCGTCATCGTCATCAACACCTCCAGAGGCTCCAACATCGACGAGGCCGCTCTGCTTGAGGCCCTCAACAGCGGCAAGGTGATGGCCGCCGGTCTGGACGTATTCATGACCGAGTCCATCTCCAACCCCGAGCTGATCAATCATCCCCACGTTTCCTGCACTCCGCACATCGGTTCCGGCACCAAGGAAGCCCAGAAGGGCATCGGCGCCGAGCTGGTCGACATCATCGAAGCTTTCGCCAAGACCTGCTAAGTCATAGGAGACGAGAATGAATAAGAAGTTTGAAAAGCTGGGCTTCTACCCCGCAGACATACTCCTTCCCAAGGACGCCGACATGACCAAGTGGTCCGTCGTCGCCTGCGACCAGTTCACCTCCCAGCCCGAATACTGGCAGCAGGTAGAGGAACTGGTAGGGGACGCTCCCTCCACCTTAAGGCTCATCCTGCCCGAGGCCAATCTCAACTCGCCCAACGTCGAGGAAGAGATCGCCAAGATCAACGAGCACATGAATGAGTACATGGAGAAGGGCATCTTCAAGACCCTGCCCGAGAGCCTGATCTACGTAGAGCGCACCCAGACCGACGGATCCATCCGCCACGGCCTGGTGGGCATGATCGACCTCGACCAGTACGATTTCACTCCCGGCTCCGGCGCTCTCATCAGAGCGACCGAGGGGACCATACTTGAGAGGATCCCGCCCAGAGTGAGAGTCCGCAAGAACGCTCCCATCGAGCTGCCCCACGTCATGGTGCTCTTCGACGATCCCGACATGACCGTCATCGGGCCCCTCACCGCGGCTGCCGGCTCCATGGAAAAGGTCTATGACTTCGATCTGATGCAGGGCGGCGGAAACATCAAGGGTTACAAGCTCCCCGAGGAGCAGATCGACGCAGTCGCCGACGCTCTCAGCGGGCTCGCCACCCCCGACAGCATGGAAAAGAAGTACGGCATGAGAGACGCCGCTCCTCTGCTCTTCGCCATCGGCGACGGAAACCACTCTCTGGCTACCGCCAAGCGCTGCTACGAAGACCAGAAGGCCGTCACTCCCGAGAGCGAGTGGGCGAACCTGCCCTCCCGCTACGCCCTTGTAGAGCTCGTCAACAACCACGACGACGCTCTCAAGTTCGAGCCCATCCACAGAGTGCTCTTCGGCGTAGATCCCGAGAAGCTCCTGGCCGCTTTCAAGGCCGAGTATCCCGGCGCCTATGAAGGCAAGGGCGAAGGCCACGTCATCGCCTACACCTACGAAGGCCACAAGGGCTTCATCACCGTGCCCAATCCCAGGTTCCAGCTGGAGGTCGGCACCCTGCAGAGCTTCCTTGACAAGTACATCAAGGAGAATCCCTGCGAGATCGACTACATCCACGGCGACGAGGTCACCGACGAGCTCGGCTCCAAGCCCGGCAACATCGGCTTCAAGCTCCCCGCCATGGCCAAGGAGATGCTCTTCAAGACCGTCATGACCGACGGAGTGGTCCCCAGAAAGACCTTCTCCATGGGCCATGCCTCCGACAAGCGTTATTACACCGAAGCCAGAAAGATCAGATAATTTCTGAAAAGACCTATACTGCCGTCCGCGTAAGAGCGGGCGGCAGTTTTTCTTTGCTTAAATGCCATGCTGTGCTATAATATAGCTAACTATGCACAGGGCAGGGCGGCAGCCCTGCGGAGGCCCGATGACTCTGCCATTTTCATACGAGACAGGTAAATATGTGCTGCTCGCTCTTCTCTGTCTTCCCGTGCTCGTCATGTGCGCGAGAGGCTTCTTCGACATGTCGGGCTTCGTGGGCGAGATCAAGAGAAAGGCGAGAGAAAAGGCCGAGCTCAAAAAGGCCAGAGAAGAAGAGGAAAGGCGCGAGGCGGAGCGCAGGCGCCGCTTTGAGGCTCAATATATGAATTCGCGGGGAGGAAGACATTGAAACGGGGTATATTCATAAGCTTTGAGGGCCCCGACGGCTGCGGGAAATCTACCCAGATCGGGCTCCTCGGGGAATATCTGAGAGAACAGGGCCTCGACGTCGTCCGGGTGAGAGAACCGGGCGGCACTCCCATCTCCGAGAAGATCAGGGAGATAATACTCGATAAAAAGAACAGCGAGATGTCCGCGAGGGCGGAGGCTCTGCTCTACGCGGCCTCGAGGGCGCAGCTGACCGCCGAGGTCATAGAGCCGGCTCTGAAAGCCGGGAGCATGGTCCTCAGCGACCGCTTCATGGACTCTTCCATCGCCTATCAGGGCTTCGGAAGGGGCCTGGGCGAGGGCGTGAGGCTCATAAACGAGTTCGCCGTGGGCGAGCTTCAGCCCGATCTCACCTTCCTGCTCGATCTTTCCCCCGAGAAGGGAAGGGCGAGGCTCCTTAAGGACGGCGAGCCCGACAGGCTCGAGAGCGAGGCCATGAGCTTCCACCGGGCCGTCTACGAGGGATATCTTGAGCTCAGCAGGATATACGCGGACAGGTACGTCGTCGTAGACGCCGACCGTCCCGTGGAGGATATCGCGGAGGATATTAGAAAGGCCATAGACAGCCATGTCCTTAAGAGAGCTTGAGCATGATAAGGCCGTGGGGCTGCAGCTCTTAAGGCTCCTTGAGAGAGGTACCCTGGTGCACGCCTTCCTCTTCGCCGGCTCCGACGCCGCGAGGAGAAAGGACCTGGGGCTCGCCTTCGCCAAGGCCGTGCTCTGCGCGGGAGAGGGGCCCGACGCCTGCGGAGCCTGCCTTTCGTGTCGCAAGTTCGAGGACGGCAACCACGAAGACCTCATAGTCCTCGCGAGGGCCAAAGACAGAGCCTTCATCACGGTCGATCAGATAGAGGAGCTGCAGGAAAGGCTCAGATTCGCCCCCTACGGTCTTCATTACGCGGTATTGATAGAAGATGCCCAGTACATGAATCCGCAGGCGCAGAACAAGCTTTTGAAGCTCCTGGAGGAGCCTCCCGAGGGCGTGGTCTTCGCCCTGCTGGCCGAGAGCGCCGACGCGCTGCTCCCCACCGTGGTCTCCCGCTGCAGCTGCTACTGGCTCGAGGAGACCGACGCGAAGGCGCGTCCCGAGATCCTGAACATGGCGAGGGAGCTGGCCCGCCTTATATTCGAGGGCGCTCCCTTCTACAAAAAACGCGGCGCTCTGGCCCCGGTCCTCGATGCGAAGGAAGAGGGCAGGGCCATGGGCCTTGAGCTTTTGGGCGCTCTTGAGGAGATACTCCTCAGGGAATCACTTAAGCTCGCGCCCGGCAGCCCCGACCTCGTCCTGGTGAAGAGGGCGGAAGAGGCGGCGAAAGACGCCCGCCTGGCGCTGAGGCAGAATCACAATACTGGATACACTCTGAAGCAGTTCTGTCTGCGCATATGAGGAGGAATATATGATAAAAGTCGCGTGTGTGCGCTTTAAATCAGCCGGAAGGATATACTATTTCGACCCCGCGGGGCTCGAGCTCTCCGCCGGCAACAACGTCATAGTCGAGACCGTCAGGGGCATAGAGTTCGGCACTCTCTCCTGCGACCCGATAGAGGTCGACGAGAGCAGCATAGTCTCGCCCTTAAAGCCCATAATCCGCGTCGCGACCCCCGACGACGAGAAACGCAACAGGGAGAACGAGGCCAAGAAGGAAAGGGCCCTGGCCATCTGCGAGGAGAAGATCGCCGCCAGGGGCCTCGATATGAAGCTGGTCGACGTCGAGTATACTTTCGACAACAGCAAGATAATATATTACTTCACCGCGGACGGAAGAGTGGATTTCCGCGAGCTGGTCAAGGATCTGGCCGGCGTCTTCCGCATGCGCATCGAGCTCAGGCAGATAGGCGTGAGAGACGAGACCAAGATGATGGGAGGGATAGGCTGCTGCGGCAGGGATCTCTGCTGCCACAGCTGGCTGCCCGAGTTCGGCCCGGTCTCCATCAAGATGGCCAAGGTGCAGAACCTCTCCCTCAACCCGATCAAGATCTCGGGGATCTGCGGCAGGCTCATGTGCTGCCTGCAGTACGAGAACGACAATTACGTCGAATCGAGGAAGGGCATGCCCGAGGTCGGCGAGAGGATCACCACCAGAGACGGCAAGGCCATCGTCTACGACGTGAACATTCTGAACGACCGCATCAAGACCCGCCTCATCCTCGAGGAGAGAGACGGGGACAAGCCCGAGAAGCTCTCCACCGAGTATTACATCTATACCAGGGAAGATATAACTAGGGCGGAGAAGCGCAAGCCCGAAAAGAGAGAAGACAGCAGGAACAAGCCCCAGAAGAAGAAGGGCAGGGGCAGGAAGCCCGCTGAGAACCTCGCCGACGAAGAGATAGCCTTCCTGAGCGAGGAGGAACTTGAAGAGAGGCTGTCGGAAAGCGAAGATGAATCCCAGAGTTGACGAGATAGGTTTCGGGGGCCTGAAGCTGCTGCAGGATCCCGCCCAATTCTGCTACGGCGTCGACGCCGTGCTGCTGGCCGATTTCTGCCGGGCGAAGGAGGACGATAAGGTCTGCGAGCTCGGCAGCGGCAACGGGGCCGTTAGCCTCATCATAAGCGCCAAGTACCGTCCGGCCCATATAACGGGGGTAGAGCTGCAGAAGGGCCCCTATGAGCTGGCCTGCGAGAGCGCGGTCCTCAACGGCCTGCAGGACAGGCTCAGCTTCATCAACCGCGATATAAAGGATCTCAGGGGCCGCCTCGCCTGCGCCTCCATGGATCTGGTCGTCACGAACCCGCCCTATATCGAAAAGGGCAGGGGCTTCATAAGCTGCGAGAGCCCGCAGAGCCTGGCCCGCCACGAGAGCAGCGCCTGCCTCGCCGATTTCATCAACGAGGCCGCGAGGCTCTTGAGATGCGGCGGAAGGCTGTGCATGGTGCACAGGCCCATGAGGCTGCCCGATATCTGCGAGTACGCCAGAGCCGCGGGGCTGGAGCCCAAGAAGCTGGTCCCGGTGGCGCCAAAGAAGGGCGAGCCTTCGAACATCATACTTATAGAATGCATCAAGGGCGCCGGCAAAGGCCTGCAGGTGATGGCCGAGCTGGTCATCAGGGAGCCGGACGGGAGCTTCACCCCGGAGCTCAAGCGCATATACGGCGAATACCGCCGGGAAGATCAAAAATAAACGTTAAAAACAAAGCAGGTCTCGCGAAGGGACCTGCTTTTATGACGCTCTTTTATTTTCCCTGAGGGCTTCAGATTATGTTCCTCAGATACTCGCTGTACTGCTTCTCCAGGCAGTTGACCCTCTCCTGGGCTTCGACCTGCAGGCGCGAGGCCGTGTCGTAGTCTCCCTCTTCGATGGAGCGGTTGAGGGCGGTGAGAAGGCTGGTTGAGCTCAGGCTGTCCTTCGCCAGCAGACCTATCTCCTTGGAGATATTGGCCCAGCGCAGCTGGTCCAGATCGCTTCCCTCCTCGTGCCTCTTGACGCAGCTCCTGGCTCTCATCACCAGAGAGGGCACTATCCTGTCGTGGAGCTCCATCTCCCACTGGTCGGTGGCCGCGGCCTTGTAAGACATTATGTCGGTATCGCTCATCACGCCGCCGTCGGTGAGTATCCTGAGCTTTTCGGGATAAAGGTCGAAGGCCTTCAGATTCTCCCACACCGTTGCGGGAGCCCTGCCGAATAACTTTTCTCTTTCTTCCGGCCCGTAGTCCTTGAAGATGTTGTTCTCGGCCCTGTATATCCTGTCCTTCTCAAGATAAAAGTCTTCCTGCCCGAATCCCTTGGAGACCGAGGCTTCGAGCTCGGCCGAGGTCTTCCGCGCCGCGAGGCAGGCCCTGATGCCGTCCAGCATGGCCATGAGGGCCGCCGCCAGCACGAGATAGGTGTTGCTCTTGGGGTTCGGGGAGCGCAGCTCGAAGTGGGTCGCGAGAGGATTGTCCGCGCTCCTGATGAGGCCGGCCAGGACCGACCTGTTCCTCGAGGGGAAATTCACGCTGCGTCCGAGGCTGCAGGCGATGCATATCGGTGCCTCATAGCCGGGCTTGAGCCTGTTGAAGGCGTCGTTGGTGCAGTTTACTAAGGGATTGACGATCTCATAATTCTTGAGGAAGCCCATGAGGGCGCCGAACCCTATGGGGCTCATGTATTCGCTGTCGGGCCTCATCGTACTGAAGAGGTTCACCCTGCGGCCGTCTTTGAGCTTCGCCTGCACTCCGATATGAGTATGCTTCCCGCTGCCGGCGACGTCCTCCACCGGCTTTGCCATGAAGCTCACGTCGAGGCCGTTGTTCCTGAACACGTCGCGCACGATGTAGCGGATGATGTTGTCGTTGTCCGCGGTCTGCATGGGACCGTCGTACTTCCAGTCTATCTCGAGCTGCTCCATGATGTGGTCGAAATCTCCGCCCTTCATGAGCTCGGACTGTATCCCGCCGACCTCCTTATGTCCCATCTCCACCTCGAAACCGTAGAGATTGAGTATCCTCAAGGTCTGCTCGAGGGCCGTCCTCACGGGCCCCATGGTCCGCTTCCAGTACTGCTCCTTGAGCTCCTGGGAGGTGTGCATCTTCTCCCTGTCCGCCACGTTGTGCGGGGTCTTGACGTAGAATTCCAGCTCGGTAGCGGCGGTGATCACGACCTCATCGATGTCGGAGGCGCTGCCGAAGGGCAGGTACTCGAGCACGTAAGGGTTCTCTTCGATGATCCTGGGGATCTCGGACTTGAAGCGCTCGACGGCCTTCTCCAGTATGACTCTTGAACCGACGCTGTTGACGTCGTTGTGTACCAGATAGGCGGGGATCCTGATAGTCCCGACCGGAAGACCGCTCTCGTCGTCTGTGTTGCGGTAGTTATAGTCGACGAACCATTTTACGGAAGGGTCGGGTATCATGTCGACCTTGGCGTTGGATATATCGGCGATGCCGGGGAGGAGCACTGATGAGCCGTCGGTCTGGACTCCCTTCTGTATGAAGCCGTCGACGTCCTTCAGGAGCTCTTCGACCGGTATCCTCTCGTCGGTGTCGCGGCCGTAGATATCGAGACCTACGAGGGACACGAACCTGAGCTCGGGATGAGCCGCTATAAGGGCCTTGAGATCCTTTTCGTTATGTTTATCCGCCGGTATGGAAAATACCATCTTCTCGTACATGGAGCACCTCCCCCAAAAAACAAAAATATACAACAAATATACTACAGTTTGTGGTCCGGCGCAAGAGTTTAGGTAAAGAAAATTGTGGCTGTGACCAAACTGTCTTTTATAACGCGCGTGACAAAAGCGCGCGATCCTGATCCGAAGCTCTGTTGTCCGGTCCATCTGCTTGAGCATCGCGGGGCGATGTGGTATAATCCCGACTGAGGACTTATGTCCACAGGGGTAAAAAAATGAGAAAAGAGAAAAGAAGATACTTATCGCTCGCCGCCTTCATCCTCATCCTGGCCATGATATTCACGGCCTGCGGGGGCAAAAAGGAAGAGCCCGAGCCCGTCCCGGAGCCTGAGCCCGAGATAGTCAATCCCAAGAACGAAGAGCCCGCGGTCCCGCCCGAGCCGGTGAAGGAGCCTGAGCCCGAACCGGTGAAAGAGCCTGAGCCCGAACCCGAACCGGAGCCTGAACCTGTCACCTATCCCGATCCTCTGACGGGGCTCCCCCTCGAAGAGGACGTCAGCGCCAAAAGGCCCTACGCCGTGATCATCAACAACCACAAGATGGCCCAGCCCACGGTCTCCCTGACCAAAGCGTCCATCATCTACGAATACATCGCCGAGGGCGGTATAACCAGGCTGCTCGCCGTCTATCAGGATGTGAGAGACGTAGGCGAGATCGGAACGGTGCGCTCGGCAAGGCCCTACTATCTTGAGACCTGCCTGGCCTACGACGCCATACTGGTGCACGCCGGCGGCAGCGACGAGGCCTATTCGGACATCTCCGCCTGGAAGATGGATCACATGGACGGCGTGAGAGGGGGCAGGGACGCGCGCATATTCTGGCGCGACGGCTACCGCAAGAACCACAACGGTTACGAGCACAGTCTCATGACCAGCGGCGAGAAGATACTCGAGTACGTGAACAGCACCTCCATGCGTCAGGAGCACAAGGAAGGCTACGACTGCGGCCTGCGCTTCGGGGAGAGCTCCGCGGCGGAGGAGACCGGAAGAGAAGCCGGCCGCCTCACCATCCACTTCTCCAACTACAAGACCGGAGACTTCTATTACGACAAGGACAGCGGCCTTTATGACGTCTTCCAGTACGGCAGCCCCATGGCGGACGGGGGAAACGAGGAGAATCTGGCGGTCAAGAACGTGATCGTGATGCATACCACTTCCAGGGTGATAGACGATTACGGCCGCATGAAGTACGAGACCACCGGCTCCGGCAGCGGCAATTACTACTGCGAAGGCAAGTACATCCCCATCAACTGGTCCAGAAAGGACAGGAACTCCCAGTTCAAGTACACCGTGGAGGACGGGAGCGAGCTGAAGCTCATGCCGGGCCAGACCTACATCTGCGTGATCAATCCCAAGTCGAGCAGCGAAAAGGCCAAGGCCCTCGAAGAGTAGGCGCAAAGCGCCGGACAGGGCCCGATACAGGCAAAAAAAGGACCGGCAGCTCCTTCACGGAAGCTGCCGGTTTTATAATGCCCATAATTTATATTATTCCAGATTCTTGAGCTTCTTAAGGCAGTTCCTGCAGACGTTCTTGCCGCCGAACTGGACGATGTCTGTAGCCTCGTTGCAGAATACACAGGCTGGTTGATACCTGCGGAGTATGATGTCGTCGCCTTCAACAAAGATGGCGATGGGATCGTTCTCTTTGAGGTCGAAGGTGTCTCTCAGTTCCTTGGGTATAACTATCCTGCCAAGCTGGTCAAGCTTTCTAACAATGCCGGTCGCTGTCATTTCTCTTTTTTCCCTCCTGCACTGAAACGAGTATTAGATTAAAAAATATACAAATATATTATAGCGGGCTTGACATAAAAGTCAATAACAGTTAAAAAGTTATCGGATTTTTTTTATTTTGTTCCCGTTATAGACAAATCAGCCTTTCCCGTTCTTGTACCTGAAGAGGTAGACAAGGCCCAGGACGGCGGCCGTGGCGGTGGCGGCGAGGGCCAACGCGAAGGGCCTCATTGGGTCTGTCTTGTACATGATGCCGGCGAAGAAGGCGCCGAATATGCCGCCCAGGGCGGTCATCGACTGGAAGAAGCCCATGACTCTGTTGGTGGTCTCGGGAGTCCCCTTGCCGGCGAAGATGTTCTGGAACATCGTCAGCCTGACGGCGGCGAGGACGAAGAAGACTATGTCGCAGATCGCGAAGGGGATGACGTCCTTCACGACGAACACGAGGACCAGAGGCGCGATCATCGCCAGCAGGACGAATATCACGCTCACGTTGGCGTCGGTCTTCTTCATGACTCTCATCACTATGAGGCTGTTGACCAGGAAGGTGAGGGCCGCGATGATGGCCTTGAAGACGCCGTTATAGGCCGAGGAGAGGCCCAGCTGGTCCTTGATGTAGTAATTGAAGACCTGCTCGTAGGCGGTCTGCCCCATGGCGCCGATGGCCACGGTGATGAAGAGCACCAGCAGGGTGCCGGTCATGAAGGTCTTCGCCGAGATGAACACCCCGAAGGGATTGGCGTCCTTGAAGCTCAGGGGATGGTCGGGTTTGTGCTTGAAGGGGGTGTCGTCTATGCAGAGGAAGCGGAAGAAGATCCCGCAGCCTATGAGCATGACGACCTGGGTCGCGAAGGCGGTCTTTACCGAGATCAGGCCCAGCATGCCGCCGATGAAGTAGCCCACCGCGTTGAAAACGTTGTTGGCGGTTGAGTAGGTTATGATCTTGGCCGCCCTGGTCTGCGGGTCGGAGGTATTGACGATGTAATTGAGGAAGCCCGTGAATACTCCGCCGCAGAACACTCCCGCGAACATCCTGCCCGCTATCACCTGCGCCTCGGTCCGGGCCCCTCCGAAGATGAACTGTCCCACGGCGTAGCCGCAGCAGCATATCAGTATGACCGTGCGGGTGGGGATGTAGTCGCAGAGCCGGCCCCAGAAGGGCGCGAAGAGGAAGTAGACCACCTGCATGGCGGCCAGGGCCACCCCGAACATGGAGCTGTCCAGACCTCTTTCGACTATGAGGGTGGGGGTGACCGGATGGACCAGGTTGGCCGCTATCGACGTGAGTATGACTCCTATGATGTATATGGTGAATTTCTTCCTGCTCATACAGTCCGTTCCTTTCAGGCGCCTTCTCAAAAGGCGTACTGGATAAATATACTACCGAGGGAGGGTGCATTTCAAGCTCATTCTTCGGCGCGGGCCGGGTCTTTCGGGGCGTCAGCGAATAAACTTGCTATTGCGGGCGATGTATGCTTTAATTATTTCAGAAAAAACGCATCGGAGGTCTGTATGGCCAGGTTCATAGTTGAAAGATCGGCCCCCCTGGTAGGCGAGGTCGATATT
Organism: Bacillota bacterium; assembly: GCA_016281165.1. Taxonomy (GTDB): domain Bacteria; phylum Bacillota; class Clostridia; order Peptostreptococcales; family Anaerovoracaceae; genus RGIG2707. The sequence continues at coordinate 12,739 of JAEEIC010000029.1, forward strand.
AGCGGATCCAAGAACGCGGTGCTGCCCATCATGGCCGCCACCGTCCTCACCGACGAGGTCTGCGAGATATACGACGTTCCCAAGCTGCGCGACGTCGACGTCATGTGCTCCATTTTGAGGAGCCTCGGCGCCAGGGTCAGCGAGGATTATAAAGAGCACACCGTCGTCATCGACGGTTCCGGCATAGACAAAAGCGAGATACCCTACGATCTGGTCAAGAAGATGAGGGCCTCCTTCTTCGTGATGGGGCCGCTCCTCGCCAGGACCGGCGCCGCCTTCATCGCCCAGCCCGGGGGCTGCTCCATAGGCGACCGCCCCATAGACCTTCATATCAAGGGCCTCAAGGGTCTGGGAGCCCGCATAGTCCAGGATGAGAACAGCGTGGAGGCCATAGTCAAGGAGCTTCGGGGCGATCTGATATACCTAGACTTCCCCAGCGTAGGCGCGACCGAGAACATCATGATGGCGGCGAGCCTCGCCAGGGGCGTGACCACCATAGAGAACGCCGCCGAAGAGCCCGAGATCGTCGATCTGGCCAACTTCCTCAACAAGATGGGGGCGAAGATCAAGGGCGCCGGCACCGACACCATCAGGATAGAGGGCGTGGAGCGCCTGCACGGGACCAGGCATACCGTCATCCCCGACAGGATAGAGACCGGCACCTTCATGGTCGCCGCCGCCATAAGCAGGGGCGACGTGCTGATCAGGAACAGCGTTCCGGGCCACGTGAGGCCCGTGATCGCCAAGCTCATAGAGTGCGGAGCCGCCGTCAACGACGAGGTGGACGGCCTGAGGGTGAGGGGAGATCTCAAAAAGCTCGTCGCCACCGACATCAAGACTCTGCCTTATCCGGGCTTTCCCACCGACATGCAGGCTCCCTTCATGGCCCTGCTGACCACGGTGCAGGGCACCAGCACCATAAACGAGACCATATTCGAGAACCGTTTCATGCACGCGGGAGAGCTGAACCGCATGGGAGCGAACATAAGGGTCGACGGCAGGACCGCCTTCGTGCCCGGGGACAAGCGCCCCCTGGTGGGCAGCGAGGTCATGGCGACCGACCTGAGGGCCGGAGCCGCCCTGGTGCTGGCCGGCCTGGTGGCCGAGGGCCGCACCGAGGTCGCCGACATATATCACATCGAGAGAGGCTACGAGGATTTCGTGGAGAAGCTGAGCAGCCTTGGAGCCAGGATCAGGCGCGTCGA